>JBLMZJ010000138.1:0-29537 GCA_050258735.1 Deltaproteobacteria bacterium
CGTCTCCGCTGTCAAAAGCCCGGGCTACCTCTTCGGCCGTGGTAAGTTTTTTCTTGTACTCCTCTCTCCAGTCCACAACAATCCTCCTCGTTACTGTTCAATGTTTATTACTGCGGCGCCATATGCCTTGCTGTTTGGCGCACGCCACCAATTCGTCCCTGAGGTCCGGATGAGCCAGGTTGATCAGAGCTTCAGCTCTTTGCCAGACGGTTTTGCCCTTAAGGTCAAATTTTCCGTATTCACTCACGACAAAGTGGGCAATGGATCGGGGATCAGTGACCACCGCTCCCGGGGTAAGGGTGGGTACGATACGTGACTTCTTCTGTCCGTCTTTCCCGGTGAAATAGGAGGAGAGACAGATGAACGATTTCCCGCCCCGTGATTCATAACCAGCTATCACAAAATCCAGTTGTCCGCCAGTTCCGCTGATGTGGCGGGTCCCGATCGATTCTGAACAGACTTGGCCATAAAGGTCGACCTCAATGGCATTATTGACGGTAACCAGATTATCATTCAGGGCTGCCAGGGAAGGGCGATTGATATAATCGACCGGGTAACTGGCACAGATTGGGTTATCATCTATAAAATTATATAACTCCTGGCTGCCCAGAGCAAAGGTATAAGCCATACGACCCGGATCAGTCGTCTTTAATCTCCCGTTCATTTTGCCGGCTTGAAACATCTTGAGGTGGGCATCACATAACATCTCGGTATGACATCCCAGGTCCTTGAGATCAGATTCTGCGATCATATCACCCACCGCACTCGGCATACTTCCAATACCCAGTTGGATACAGGCTCCATCGACCAATTCCTCCATGATAAAGCCAGCCACCTTTTGATCGATCGGGGTGATCGGGCTGGCGGGCAGGCAGGGCAGGGAATTGTTGCTTCCCTCTACTACAAAATCGATCTCAGATATATGGATCGCTTCATGGCAGCCCCCCAGGCAACGAGGTTGATTTGTGTTTACTTCGACGATAACCGTCTGAGCTCGTTCACAGACAGCTCTGCAGTGCGAGTTCTGCGGGCCCAGATTGAAGTACCCGTGTTTGTCCATCGGAGCCACCTGCAGCATGGCTACATTCAAAGGCTCTATATGGTTCCTGACATAACGGGGAAGTTCCGAATAGCGTATGGGGGCGTAATAAGCCGGGACGCCTCTGTTGGCCATTTGACGGTCCAAACCGGAAAAATGCCAGACATTCCAGGTGAAGGTTTCACCAGTGGGGTCTACTTCCAATATCTTGGGAGGGGCCAGGGTCAAAAGGCTCCATATCTTGACGTCCTCCAATTCATCTTTACGGGATGCCAGAGCTACATCCAGGCTTCTCACCTGCCCGCAAATAGAACCGTAATCCACCCAATCTCCCGAACGGATGACACGGACGGCTTCATCGGCTGAAACAAGTTTGCTTTTATAAACGTCATTCCAGTCCATAAAAGACCTCCTTTAGTTAGAGCATTATCTGCCCATTTTGCTAAACAGAGTTTCCATGGTATCATAGCTCTTTTCAAGAATGTCCATATAGAATTCAAAGCCCTTTTCCGGATCAGCCATGGCCGAACGTCCGGTCCCCAGATAAAGACCAAATGGATCGAGACACCGCATTATATCCACCTGTTCCTGGGTGGGAGCCTCAGTGACCCCGATTTTCGGGGAGACCTTAAGGTCGAATGAGACGTTACATTTGACTGTCTCGGCTTCCAGCCCCGGGTGGCATTCCGCCAGGTACATCTCACGGCTGTCCGGGTCAAAGCGAAAAACGCCCATGTCGGTGATCACCGCTGAAGGTCCGCCGCCCCTGAGCCCGGCCTTCTGACGTGAATCGCCGCCGGAAAGGAAGCCGGGAGTGGTCAGATAATCCACCCGGTCGACAAAACGTCGCTTCTCCTGCCGCATCATGATCAAAAGACGCCCCACGGAAGAACCGATATCATTGCCGCCGCCGCTGCCGGCCACCCTGACCTTACAGGTGGGATAACCGCCAAGTGCTGTTGTGTTGAGATTGCCATACTTATCGATCTGGGCGGCTCCGATAAGACCCACATCAAAAAAACCCCGTTGTTGATCGCCAAACAAGCGCCACATAGGCAGACAGGCGCACGCCCGTTCATCAATGGTGCTGTCTGCGATACAGGTGAGCAGGCGACGGGGCGATGAACCAATGGCTCCGCCTTCTACTGCTATGGTCATGTTGGGAGCATCGGTAAACTTGGCTACCATAGCGGCTATAAGCGGCGGGCCGATACCTACGAAGGCGGTCTCCATATCACGAAATTCCCTGGCCATAGTGGCCGCCATCAATTCCATCAGTGTATAGTCATTAGCATATATGATATCTGCTGCCATGGTATTACCTCACTTCCCCAAACTTCTGATAGCGCTGTTCTGCACAGGCCAGACGCATCAAACGTTCCCAGCCCAGTTTACGGCAGTACCCGTTCCAGTCGTCCACCCCGTAGATCCATTCCTCAGCCCAGCGCTCAAAACCATCCTGCGTAGCCCAGGCGGCACCTACCTGGTTGCCGTAAGGAACGTCCATGGCATAGTAATATGAGCAGCCCCGGCCATGGGAGCCAAAGGGAACATGAACCACGGCATCAACACAATAATAGGGTATACAAGTTAGGTTGGGGAACCGGCATATCTCTTCGGTGGGGACGATTTCTTCGGCGGTGATGATCACGTGGTCAGCAGCACGGGCCAGTGAGTCATCATCACCGATGTGTCCCATTATCTGAGCATTTCCGATTTTGTCACAGCGTTGGACGTGGATGAAAGCCACATCGGGACGGGCGGCCGGGACCAGAGCGATTGGTTCTCCGGTGTAGGGATCGTCAATGACCTTGATGTTCTGGTTATGGACCGGTATATCTGACCCCAGGAGGGATTTGACCGGCATAAAGGGCAAGCCCATGGAGCCGGCCAGGAATCGCATTCCCATGGAGAGATTGGAGTATTCTTCGATTTCCAGGGGGCGTGGAATACCTTTTTCGAGAGCCCTGCGGTATACCCCGTCCGAACCCCAGATACCACCCCAGTTATATGCGACCTCGAACTTGTCGACCAGGCCCAAACCGATCAGTATGGAGTCGTGAACGAAGGACACTGAAGTATCGCTGACCAGCCGGAGGTGCTCTTTGCGCTGGCGTGCTACCTCGTGGACGGCTGCGGTCGGAGTGCGATCGCCGATCCCGCCAAAGCCCAGGTAAGCTCCATGCCTTACATAGGCAGACACGGCCTCCCTGAGTGTCATTACTTTATTTACCGGGGCCTTACTGAGTTTGTTCTGCATCTGTCTTCCCCTTTTCAGGCAATTTTAACTAAAACAATCCCGATGCTGTTGCTTATCCCTTAAAAGACATGAAAACCGTTGCACCTGTATTTTCCGGACCTATTTAGAACGGTATCTGGTTGGTTCTGGACCAGATCTTCATATCCTTCGCGGCTTTTAAGAGTTCATCACGGAAATCCGGGTGCGCTATGTTGATCAGTGCTTCAGCCCGCCCCCAGATCGATTTGGACTTGAGATTGACCATGCCGTATTCACTGACGACATACTGAACTACTGTCCTCGGAACGGTAACGATGGCTCCCGGGGACAGCATGGGTTTGATCCGGGAGTGCATTTTCCCCTCTTTATCCTTGAAGGTAGAGGAAAAGGCCAGAAAACTCTTGCCGCCCTTGGAATGAAAAGCGCCCTCTACAAAGTCCAGCTGACCACCGGTTCCGGATATCTGACGAAGCCCGAAGGATTCTGAGCACACCTGAGAGAACAGGTCGATCTCCAGGATATTATTGATAGATACTACATTGTCATTTACCGCTACCGCAGCTGGCAGGTTGGTGTCATAAACGGCCATGGAAGCACAGCGGGGGTTGTCATGCAGGAAGTTATAGGTCTCCTGCGAACCCATACTGAACGAGTAGGTGCTCTTGAATTTGTCCTTATTCTTGCGCGAGTTGGTTATCCTGCCTTTTTCGTACATCTTGACCATGGAATCGCAGAACATCTCGCTCTGGATGCCCAGATCCTTAAGGTCGGATTCCGCGATCAGGTTGCCGATAAGGTTGGGCATGGCGCCGATACCCAATTGCAGACAGGCCCCGTCAGGGATCTGTTCCATGATATAGTTCGCGATTTTTCTTTCCGCATCGTTCGGTTCAGGCATTCCCGGGATAGTGAACATGGGATTGTTAGCTTCGATGATATAGTCGATTTCACTGATATGGATATACTCATCACTGCCGCCGAGGCAGCGGGGCATATTCGGGTTTACTTCAACGATGGCGACTCTACTGTTGAGAGCGATCCCGCGATTGTGCGAATTACCCAGGCCAAAATTGAAACAACCGGCTGAATCCATAGGAGTCACCTGCGCACACCATACATCAGCCCAGGAATTGGAGAAATCCGGATTATAAGCCAGCATGGTGGCCTCATGGTAATTGAATGGACAGTGAACGGCCAGTCCAAAATCACACGCCTTACGATCCAGGGCGGTGAAATACCACGAGAAGTACTGAAAGCTCTTTTGTTCCGGGTCATTTTTGATCACTTCAGGAATAGGGAGTACAGTACCTGTCCCGCGTACCGCTACCCTTTCGAGTTCTCCGACTCGTTTGCCCAGTGCAATATCAAAATCGATTGGTTTGGTTGCGAACATACCGTACTCTACGAAGTCTCCCGATTCAACCATTTTAGCTGCCTGATCGGCACTGATCAATTTACTTTTATACTCCTCCAAATACGTTGACATTTCTAAATCCCCCCAAATAGCTGGCTTATGCCAGGTCTCTATCTATCTATGCAATGGTGAAGGGTGATTTGGTTATTTCAACATGGCATCATCCTTTCTTATGTGGAAATAATCGTCATCAGATTTAATCATTGCAAGAAGCGTACCAGAGCCAAGAAGCGGGTGCTTCAAGCTTTATGAATTAAAGATTAAACACTTGTGTAGCAAAAATGCTACACAATAATGTCGTTTTGGCTAAATGTACGGTAAGCATTAGGACCACTACCGTAGGAAAAATGCGACAGTGTATAGATATCAGAACAACAAATGTGTGGTTTATTTTATAAAAGAGTGCAAATAATATGTCTATAACTGATGGTATTTTTCTAAAGGAGGGTAAAGCATTGAAGGCCATTTCCGAAAAGGTCAGTTATCTTCAGGGGCTTGCCGAGGGTTTGAGTTTCTCGGATGGTAATCCCCAGGGACGCATCGTTACAGGGATACTGGAGATATTGGACGAAATAGCGGGGACCCTGGGGGCATTACAATATGATGTTGAAGGAATCAAGGACTATGTTGAAAGCCTTGATGAGGATCTTTGTGATCTGGAAGAAAGCATCATGCATGCTGACAAAGAGGTCGTCGAATTCGAATGTCCTTCCTGTGGGGAAGAACTATATTTCGAAGCGGACCTGTTGAATGATGACGATGATGTATTGGAGATAACCTGCCCCAATTGTAATGATGTCATTTATATAAACGACGGATCATTTGATTTTGACTATGATGCTGATGACCCCGACCAGGTCGCGAGAAACTCCTCACCGTCCTGAAACTGACTTCAGGTCCTGCAATTTCTATGAACGATCTGCTGCCGCCTTAAGAGGCGGCTTATTTTTTTTACTGGCTGGGCTGGAATAATATGTACATCCAGGAAATAAAGATATTAGCAGATTAATGGCCGGGGACAATGTTTGGCTCCAGCTAGGAATCATACGAGGTGGTGGTGAAATTGGCCGTTGATCAAAAAAAACCGGTTCGCACCGAAATATTACCGTATCTTTCGCCCCGGCTCAGGGAGATATTGGAAATCCAGGGTGAAGCGTTTTTCAGCAAACTTGAGGAAATCAGGCTGCGTTTTGGGCAGCCGCTCCTGCTCAGATCAGGGGACGAAGACTGGACGATAACTCCGGGCGGACAGGCCAGCCGCAAACTGAGTACAGGATATAGAGTAAATGATGAGGATATTTATCGCAGTATAGCTTCAATCAGTGATAATTCTCTGTATGCATTCGAGGAGGATATACGTCGGGGTTTTATCACGATTCCGGGCGGCCATCGGGTGGGACTGGCCGGATCGGTGCTGGCAGAACATGACGAAGTAAAAAACATAAAATATTTCTCCGGTATCTGCTTCAGGGTAGCCCGGCAGATACCGGGAGCGGCAGCCGGCATTCTCAAGGAGATCTGCGACACCGGCAACGGAGAGCTGGTCAACACCCTGATCATTTCGCCGCCGCGCTGCGGGAAAACCACCATACTAAGAGACCTGGCCTTTCAGATATCCAGCGGGAAAGGGTGTACTGCCCAAAATGTAGTACTGGTGGATGAGCGTTCGGAACTGGCGGGATGCTTTCAAGGGATCCCCCAGCTGGAGGTTGGGCCCCAGACTGATGTACTGGACTGTTGTCCGAAGGCAATTGGGATGATGATGGCGATAAGATCTCTATCTCCCCGGGTGATCATCTGTGATGAGATAGGGCGTCAGGAAGACTATGCAGCAGTTCGCGAGTGTATAAATGCAGGAGTATTAGTGATATGCAGCGTACATGCCGGCAGCGACGATGATTTGAGGCGGAGACCATTCATCAAGGACCTTTTGGGCTGGGGAGCTTTTAAACTGGGGGTAGTACTCGGCCGCAGCCGGGGGCCTGGGACCATTCGAGAGATCATTAGGTGGGATGGTACATGATTAGTCTCAAAGTAGTGGGAATAAGTCTGATAATCAGTGGTTTTGGCGGTTGGGGACTGGCTGGAGCCCGCCGCATGGACAGAAGGTTAGAAGAGATCCGGGATCTGAGAATAGCCCTGGGGTTTTTGGAAAAAGAGATCACTACCATGTATACTCCTCTCAGCCTGGCCCTGCAGCGTACAGCAGAATTCTCCGATATCCCGGTGGCTTACCTATTTCGGGACAGTGCTGCGGCTCTTCAGCTCAAGCAGGGAGTAACTGTCAGGGAAGCCTGGAACAAGGGGCTCCATTCAATAGCCCGGGAATCATCGCTTTTACCAGACGATACGAAATTGTTGGAAAACGCTGCAGGACAATTGGGGATGTCCAATGCCAGTGAACAAAAGAAGGTCTTTGCCTTGATCCAGGAGGAGCTTAAGCTGCAGGAGGAGAAGGCCCGCGAAAAAGTGAAAGCCAACCGCCAGCTATGGTCATACGGGGGATTTATAATCGGGGCTGTCGTGGTTATCCTGCTGCTGTAATCTGCATAAATCGTGCCGGGTCTATTGACACTGGCCATGGGAGGGAACGGGAGCATGAATATAGACATTATTTTTCGTATTGCCGGGATCGGTATCCTGATATCGGTATTGTCGATCGTCCTGAAACAGGCCAAGAAAGAAGAACAAGCCGAGATGTTGACTCTGGCCGGGGTAGTAGTGGTCCTCATCATCGTAGTCCAACTCATGAACCAGCTTTTCACTGTAGTTCGTTCGGTGTTCAACCTTTAAACTCTACCAGCAGGGGAGAGATCAGCTTGGGGATAGCGCAAATAGTGGGACTGGCCTTGATCACTACTATAATTCTGCTCATACTGCGCCAGCAAAAACCGGTTATAGCAGTTGTCTTAAGTATCGTCTTCAGTGTGGTCATTTTTATCGCCATGATGGGGAAAATGGCTACCATATTGGATGTAATGAAGGAGATAAGTCACCGGGCAGCTATCAACAACATGTTTTTCTCCACAATGTTGAAGATACTTGGCGTAGCCTATCTGGGTGAATTTGCGGTAGCCATATGCCAGGATGCCGGTGAACAGGCTGTAGCCCGGAAGGTGGAGTTTGCCGCCAAGATGATAATCGCTGTTTTGGCCCTGCCTATAATGGTAGCGATCCTGGAGTCACTTATGGAGCTGATGCCCGGTTAGGAGGGGATAGCTTGAAGAGATGCCTTATCTTACTTACCGCTTTAATATTGGTCGTTCTGGCTCTTCCTATAACAGCCCTGGGCGGGGATCGATCCGAAGAAGAGGTTACTGCCTTTACCATGGATGATGCTATGAAGGCAGTTGATTTTAATGCCCTGGAACAATACAAGGATAATATTGATGGAGAAATCGATGACTATCTGCAGGGCAAGACCGTAAAAGAATGGTTTATTGCGTTTATCAAAGGGGAATGGCATTTTAATCTGGGTGATATCATCCAGGGGATACTCCGTTACCTTTTTGGAGAGGTAACCGCCAATTACGGGTTGCTGGGCAAAATACTTATATTATCGGTCATATCAGCATTACTGCTTAACCTGCAGAATTCCTTTTCATCCAGTGTGACCGGGGTATCCTATCTCGCTTGCTTCCTTGCTCTTTCAGCGATTGCCCTGGGATCTTTCAAGGTGGTCCTGGATATCGGCCATCACACGATAGATAATATGGTGACTTTTATGATGGCTATACTTCCGCAGATGCTGGTTCTTAGTGCCGGGATGGGGAATATCAACTCCTCAGCTATGCTCTTCCCGCTGTTAGGTACTGCAGCCACTGCTTTCGCTACTGCCATCAAAAATGTGGTATTTCCCTTGATCATTCTTTCGGCCATGCTGCATCTCATCAACAATATGTCCACCAGTCTCAAGGTGGAGAAGATGGCCAAGTTCTTCACCCAGATCGCCCAGATGTCGCTGGCCTTTTTTCTTACCATATTTGTTGGGGTTTTAACCTTACGGGCCCTGTATGCTTCGGTCCTGGACAAAGTAGCGCTGCGTACAACCAAGTTCGTTACTGACAACGCAATACCCCTGGTGGGCAAGATGTTTTCAGATACCATAGAAGTTGCCGCCGGATATATGGTGATGCTCAAACAGGCACTGGGTATATACGGAGCTTTAATAGTCTTCCTGACGGTCCTATATCCCTTGCTTAAAATAGTGGCCATAGCCCTTATCTATAAGGTTTCAGCAGCAATTGCCGAGCCGTTAGGCGATTCGAGGACCGCTGCCGTTCTGGAGATCATGAGCACCCATTTGTTTTTGATGCTGGCATCGGTAGCAGCAGTAGCTCTAATGTTCTTTATTATGATAGCCATTGTAATCGGGATGTCCAACGGCATGGCCGCCATCTAGGGGAACGGGAGGTACGTATGGCAGTTCTGACTGAGATCGTTCGCAATGTGCTGGTTATCGTACTGGTAGCTGGTTTTCTGGAGATGCTGCTCCCGGAAGGAAATATGAAGCCGCTGGTAAGGTTGTGCATAGGCATGTTTATCTTGATCGCTGTATTGAATCCGGTCTTGAGTTTCTTTTTTGATAAAAGGGATTTTCAGATCGGCTCATGGGATTACCAACCGGAGGCCGATCAGGTTATTGATATTGAAAAAGAAGGGGCCAGGATCAATCAGAGCCTGGTTGGTCAGAGCAAGAATATTGCCCGGATCAAGCTGGAGGAGCAGATCGATGCGGTAGCAGTCCTCGTTCCCGGTGTGCAAAGTGTCAAGTCACAGGTCGAGGTCGATGATAAGGGAGCGGTGCAGACTCTTATTCTATCGGTGGAGCCCGAGACCGAGGAGGTGGAGGCAGGGGAAAGTAAAGTCTCGAGAAGCCAGGGAAATTCCGGGATCGATAACCAGTCTGAGGAGCGGCTCAAGGCAAAGATAAGTAATCTGATGCACAACCTTTACGGATTAGAAGAGAGCTCTATCAAGATAGTATTTGAAGGGGGTTAGAAGAATGTTAGAGGAATGGCTGCGGGGCAAAACGAGCGGCGAGAAAGATATGAAACGGATGGGGTGGATAAACAAACCCATTGGCAGGTATATCATGGTCGCCGCCATCTGCCTGGGATTACTGGCTTTGATCTGGCCGATAGGACGTACATCTGATTCTACGGCTGTCCCCCCGGCAAGCCCGACCAAGGCCGCCGATGATGCGGTCAAGAGTGAGATGACCGCCAGCCTGGAAACCATATTGTCACAGGTCAAGGGCGCCGGTGTTGTTGAGGTCAACCTGAGTCTGGCCTCTAATGGGCAAAAGAGCTATGCCAGCAACAGCAGAGATGAGAGCCGGGAAATCAGGGAAGGCAGTACTTCTGATGGTTCCAAGCTGACCAATGAGGAAACCCGGGTCAGAGATCTGGCAGTCTCCGGTGGCAGCCCCTTGCTGGTGGAAAACAAGATGCCGGAAGTGCTTGGTGTGCTGGTGGTAGCGGATGGGGCAGACCGCCCGGAGGTAGCTGAAAGGTTGATGGAGGCGACAGCTACCCTGTTAAAGATATCTCCACATCAGGTCAGCATTATGCCCCGGGAGAAAAAATAGGCAGGGAGGGAGCAATAGTGATCATCGACCGTTCTCGGATAAAAAAGATGGCTCTGTATGCAGGGTTGATACTGTTTCTGGTACTGGGTTCATACTATGTTTTCCACGGGAGCAGCCAGACGGATGAGTCCCGGGCCAAAAACCGAAGCACTGCAGCCAGGCCAAGTCCAACTACGAATTCTGCAGATAGTGATTTTTGTGCCCGCTATCGTATGGAAAGGGAGCAGGTGCGCAGCCGGGAGGTCAGTATACTCAACGGAGTGGTAAACGAAGGGACAGCAGACAGTCAAGCCCGCAGCAATGCTATGCAGCGCCTGGTCGAGATCAGTTATGATATAGAAGAGGAAATGAAAGCGGAGAACCTGGTGCGATGTCATGGAGCCCGGGATTGTGTCGCCATGGTCGAGCCAGATAATGCCACCTTGATTATTGCTTCATCCCCAATGAAGGAGGATGAGGTAGCAGACCTGACATCAGAACTCAGTAAAATGATGGAATGCGAGGAGGAACAAATAAGTCTGATTTTCCGGCAGCATTAGTATATTCCCGTTGTATACATATATGAAAAGATTGAAATTACCGTACTTTATTATATAATTATAACAATCGGAAGTTGAGGATTAGCTCAGGCCGAAGGCCTGAGCCTATTTATGTTATGCCAACTGTTGCGAGAATGACCATTCCAACAATGTATTTTCAGTAACTTTCGGTGATCCCCTACGGGGTTTGAATTGTATTTGCCCGGGGGAGAGCTAGGGATAGGAGGTGTAAAATGGGCAGTATCAAGATTACGGATACCAGCCTGCGTGACGGACACCAGAGTCTGTGGGCTACCCGTATGACTACTGATGACATGCTCCCGGTACTCGAGAAACTGGATCAGGTAGGCTATCATTCCATGGAGGTTTGGGGCGGAGCTACTTTTGACGTTTGTATTCGCTATCTGAACGAGGATCCCTGGGAACGCTTACGGATCATTCGCCAGGTAGTACGCAACACTAAATTGCAGATGCTGGTGCGGGGTCAATCTCTGGTGGGCTACAGTCATTATCCGGATGATATCGTTGATAAATTTATTGAAAAGGCGGCGGACAACGGCATAGACATATTCAGGGTGTTTGATGCTCTGAATGACCGGCGCAATCTGGAAACTTGCATGAAGGCAGTCAAGAAGACCGGTAAACATGTACAAGCCTGTGTGGTCTATACTATCAGCCCGGTACATTCCAAACAGCATTTTGTCGATACAGCTCTTCATCTGCGGGACATGGGGGCAGATTCTATTTGCATCAAGGACATGGCTGGCTTGATCTCGCCGTATGCTTCCTATGAATTGGTGAAGGCGCTGAAAGAAAACGTTGATCTTCCTGTGCAGCTGCATACTCATTATATTGGAGGTTTGGCCATTGCTGCCCTGATCAAGGGAGTCGAGGCCGGGGTCGATATCATAGATACCGCCAGCGTGCCTATGGCTTTCGGGCTTTCCCAACCACCGGTGGAAACCCTGGTGCGTGCCTTGCAGGATACTGAATGGGATACCGGCCTGGTGCTGCACCAGTTATTCGATATCGCCACCTATTTTGAACAAATACGCAAACATAAAGGCTTTGAACGTGGTGTTACCCGTATCACAGACATGAAAGTATTTGAACACCAGGTGCCGGGGGGCATGTTCTCCAACCTGCAGTCCCAATTGGAGCAGCAGAAGGCATCGCACCGGATAGACGAAGTACTGGCTGAGGTCCCCAAGGTAAGGGAGGATCTGGGCTACCCGCCTCTGGTCACTCCGACCAGTCAGATCATCGGGACCCAGGCAGTCCTGAATGTACTGCTTGGCGAAAGATACAAGATGTGCTCGCGCGAGGTCCAGGACTATGTACGGGGTCTCTATGGCAAACCGGCTGGTGCGATCAAGGATGCTATCAAGCAGAAGATAATCGGTAATGAGCCTTTGATAGATGTAAGGCCGGCTGATCTTTTAGAACCCGGATGGGTAAAGGCTAAACAAGCGGTACAGCGATTCTCCGACCAGGATGAAGACATCCTGACCTATGCCTTGTTCCCGCAGGTAGCACTGAAATTCTTCGAGTATCGTGACAGTAAAGGGAGTGAGGATATCCCGCAGATATCTTCCACTGAGGAGGTCAAAGAGGAGCTTCATAAACAGGAAGAGATCAAGGCGGTGGAACCGGTCGTTAAACGGGCCACTACTATACCAGTACCAGGGGGAGACGAGGAAATGAACCTGAACGAAATCAGAGAACTGATGGCAATGCTTGGTCAAAGCAATATCGATGAATTGGATTACCAGAAGGACAACTTCCGCCTGAGCCTGCGCAAGAACCGCGGGCAGGTGGTGAGCACCCCGGCCGGTCCGGCTCCGGTTGGGAGTGAAGCGCTTGAAGTACTGGCCGAACCTGCCGTGATGACCGGCAAGAACCTGGTGGAGGTAGTGTCGCCGATCGTTGGTACCTTTTATGCAGCCCCGGCCCCGGATTCTCCTCCCTTTGTCCAGATGGGAGACCATGTTGAGGTCGGGCAGACCCTGTGTATTTTGGAAGCGATGAAGCTGATGAACGAGATCAAGGCTGAAGTCGCCGGCACCGTAGCCCAAATCCTGGCGGCCAATGCTGAGCAGGTCGAATATGGTCAGGTGCTGATTCTTATCGACAAGGATTAGGGGTGAAGTTTTTTTGTTTTCCAAGATTCTGATCGCCAACCGCGGAGAGATCGCGGTAAGGATAATCAGGGCCTGTCGGGAGTTGGGCATCAAGACAGTAGCTGTCTATTCTACGGCAGACCGGGAGAGCTTGCATGTGAAGCTGGCTGATGAGGCTGTATGCATAGGCCCGGCACCAGCCCGGGAGAGCTACCTCAATATCACCAACCTTATTTCAGCGGCTCAACACCGGGGGGCTGAGGCCATTCATCCCGGTTATGGATTCCTGGCCGAAAACGCTTATTTTGCTGAGCTCTGTTCAGTCAATGATATAGTATTCATCGGTCCCTCCTCCAAGGCTATAGAATTGATGGGTGACAAGGCCCGAGCCCGGGAAGCCGTTAAGGCTGTGGGGGTTCCTCTGGTACCTGGGAGCGACGGCCCGGTCCAGAACTATGCGGAAGCTGTGGTTACTGCCCGGGAGATCGGCTATCCGGTAATGATCAAGGCTTCGGCTGGCGGCGGCGGCAAAGGAATGCGCCTGGCCCACAACGATGAATCCCTGAAGGAAGCCCTGGAAATGGCACGTATGGAGGCTGGTGCCGCCTTCAATAATGACACCGTATATCTGGAGAAATATATAGAAGAACCACGGCATATAGAGTTTCAAATACTGGCTGACCAGGCGGGCAATATCATTCACCTGGGTGAACGTGATTGCTCTCTGCAGCGCCGAAATCAGAAGCTCCTGGAGGAATCACCGTCTACTTTGCTGGATGATAAACTCAGATCGCGCATGGGCAAAGCCGCGGTGGAAGCTGCCCGGGCGGCAGGATACTACAGCGCTGGCACCATTGAGTTCCTGGTGGACAAACATAAGAAATTTTACTTTATCGAGATGAATACCCGAGTCCAGGTGGAGCATCCGGTCAGCGAGATGGTAACGGGTATAGATATAGTCAAGGAACAGATCCGCATCGCGGCAGGCGAAGCCCTGAGTTACAAACAAGACGAGGTAAAAGTCAGGGGGTGGGCTATGGAATGCCGTATAAATGCGGAGGATCCTGATCATGATTTTCGTCCTTCACCAGGAACAGTCGGTCAATATATCATTCCCGGCGGCCCCGGGGTTAGAGTTGATTCCAGTGTTTATTCCGGGTATACGATCACGCCTTTTTATGATTCCATGGTGGCCAAATTGATCGTCTGGGGCAAGGACCGTCCGGAGGCTATCGCCCGGATGAAGCGAGCCCTTAAAGAATTTACGGTTGAAGATATCACCACCACTATACCCTTTCATTTGAAGGTGCTTGATAATGCCTTTTTCCAGAGAGGCGAGGTCTATACCAATTTTATTCAGCGTCGGATGTTGTAAGCTTGGTTTTAACGGTGTCTGGATTATTTTGATAATTGAATTAATCGTGGTAGAATAAGAGATATTAATAATGGAGGTGGATAATTATGGACATGCCCAAACCCGAAATAAATAATGAATTTGGCACCATAAGGATCGCCGATGAGGTAGTTGCAACTGTCGCGGGACTGGCTGCGATCGAAGTAGAGGGTGTTGCAACCATGAGCGGTGGTTGGGGTACCGACCTGGTGGAAAAGTTAGGCAAAAAGAACTTTGGTAAAGGTATCAAAGTAGAAGTGATCAATGATGAGACCAAAATCGATATATACCTGGTGATCGAGTTTGGCTATCCGATCCCTCAAGTAGCCGCCGATGTTCAAAGAGAGGTCAAACAGGCCGTAGAAACCATGACCGGTCTGAACGTAACCTTAGTCAATGTCCATATCGTTGGCGTACAAATGAAAAAATCGGCTGATGATGCAGAGATCACAGTCAATCTGGAAGAGCTATAGGCAAGTATAATGTTCGGTTGAATTAACCCCCTGTTTGAGAATAAACGAGACAGGGGGTTAAACTGCTTAGGGGGTTGTCCGCTGCAGCTTGAGCCGATTACCGCAGTGAATCTCCTCCCGTCATCACCATGTGGCTGTTTGAGCGTTTATCAAAGAATATTCAGTCTCAAGGAGGGTTTGAAATGGACTTTACCAAGAGGTTTCTTTTCTTCATTTATAATCTGCTCTTCATCATTCTGGCTGGAGCAGCCATCGGGGCCGCTCTAGGATGGGACGAGCCCCAGGCCTACATAAATCTTGCCCTTTCCACCCCGCAGAACCGTATCAGTGTTGGTCTGGTCGCCGTGGTGATCCTGGTTATTGCTGTTATGATGCTTACCACGGGCCTAAGGTTCGAGAGCAAGCCTAAATCCATCACGGTCCGCAACGCTTTGGTTGGTGATGTATCCATAACGATATCCGCCATAGAGGCCATAATAATGAAGGCGGTTCGCAAAGTAGAAGGAATCAGGGAGATCGAACCTTCCATCAGCAACACCCCTGAAGGCATTAAGGTTTATCTTCATGTAGCAATAAATCCGGAATATAGCGTACCAGAAATGACGAAGGATATTCAGGCCATCGTAAAGCAATACCTGGAGGAGATTGGCGGATTGGATGTAGCAGAGGTCAGGATCCTGGTGGATGACTTCAGTGAGAGTACCAGGGGATCAGGATACAGGGGGGCATAGATATGCTGGAAAAGATAGTATTGTATTTGATGGAAGAACATCGGGGCAAAACCATAGGTATACTATTGGGCCTTGTAGCCAGTATCCTGTTTATCGCTTACGGCTTCTGGCGTACTATATTTATCATCGTTTGCATCCTTCTGGGGTACTTTATAGGTAAGGAAATTGACCAGAACAAGGGATGGGACCAGTGGATACAACAGGTTTTCCGGAAAAGAGATTAAGTGTGACAGGCAGGTAGTAAGGTTTTGAGCAGAAGAAAAGCAAGAGAATGCGCCTTTAAAGTTCTTTTTCAAGTGGATCAGGTAACCGCCGACCCGCACGATGCCTTTAAGTACATTTTGGAGGAGTCAGAATTGGCTGAAAAGGATCAGAACTTCTCCTGGGATCTGATCGAAGGCACCTTAAAACATCAAGAGTCTATCGATGGGAAGATCGCCTCCTATGCACGGGATTGGACTATCAATCGAATGCCGACAGTGGATCGCAACATAATGCGCCTGGCTGCGTTTGAAATATTGTTCATGCCCGAAGCACAGCCGGTGGTAGCCATTGACGAGGCGGTAGAGATCGCCAAGGTATATGGTGATGAAAACTCACCCAGCTTTATTAATGCAGTTTTGGACCGCCTGCTGGGGGAAAACCAATGACCCTTTACCTGGGGCTGGATACCAGCGCCTATACTACCTCGCTGGCCATAGTCGATCAAGAAGACAACATTATCCTGGATAAAAGAATCGTTCTGGAGGTAAAGCAAGGAGAACGTGGACTTCGCCAATCCGATGCCCTGTTTCTGCACATCAAGAACCTCCCTTTTTTATTTAAAGAACTGACGCCTGATATGGTTTCGAATATCAGGGCCATAGCGGTTAGTGCTGCCCCTCGTGGTACGGCTGACAGTTATATGCCGGTATTCCTGGCCGGTTTGGCCCAGGCTGAGGTTTTGTCCTCTTTTAACAACCTGCCCCTTTTTAAGGTCAGCCACCAGGAGGGGCATCTCATGGCAGGATTGCGGGGTTTTAAGGATAGCTTGTTACATAAAACTTTTTTGGCCGTTCACTTTTCCGGAGGTACTTCGGAAATACTGCAGGTACAGCCCGGCCGGGAAAGTTTTTTCGTTTTTAAGCTTTTAGCCGCAGGTAATGACCTGCACGCGGGACAATTGGTTGACCGGATAGGCGTTGCCATGGGGCTGCCCTTTCCGTCTGGACCGAGAATGGAGGAACTGGCCCGGCTGACACGAATTGTAGAGATAAGCATCCCTTCAGCTGTCGATGACCGGGGGTTTTCGTTTTCCGGACCAGAGGCTGCAGCCCTGCGTATGATCGAAACCGGCATCGACCAGGGGGGGATCGCCTTTGCTGTATTCAGGGTGATCGCCAATACGTTGGAAAAAGTATTGCTCACTTGTGCAGAGAGTACCGGCATTAGAGACGTAATGCTGGTCGGCGGGGTCATGGCCAACGGGTTGATCGGCGAACGCTTAAGGGAGCGATTGGAACACCCGTCAATTGGCTTGAAACTGCATTTCGCTGAGCCAAAACTGTCCAGTGACAATGCCGTAGGTATCGCCATGCTGGCCGCCGAGATGCATGATCGGCAAGTAACGGGGTAATTAACCACAGATGGACACAGATGAACACCGATTTAGTTGCGGGATTACATATACGAAGTAATGCACTTTAATATTTGAAGTAATTGTTATAAATATTGAACATAAAGGATGTATAATTGATTATGTGAAATTGTTCATTATCAATGCAATGACTTTTTTGTTATTTACGCAGAAAAATCTGTATAACCAAACATGCCCGCAGGGCACAACCAATAATAAAATTGCTGTGATCATTACTTGAGATAAATCGTTATTGAAGCATTAGTTTTGAAAATCTGTGTATCATCTGTGTTTATCTGTGTTAAATTTTCTTACTAAATCTGTGCCAATCTGTGGCTAATTAAACGTACGGAGGGTTTGTTGTGGGCGAGGCAAAAATACTATATGGGAAAAAGATAGCAGACGAGGTCCTCAAAGGGGTCAAGGAAAAGGTTGCCGAATTGCATGAAAGAAACATCATCCCGCTGCTGATGACGCTTGAAGTAGGAGAGGATGCGGCATCCCGGGTCTATCTCGGTTCCCAGCGAAGAACTGCTGAACGAGTAGGTATTGAATATGAAACCATACAATTATCTGAGGGTACCTCCCAGAGGCGCTTGCTCAGCGTAATGAACAATATCAATCGGGACCCGCTCATCAACGGTCTTATACTGCATGTACCGCTCCCTCCGCATTTGGACACCAAACAGGTACAATGGATGATCGATACCAGGAAGGATGTCGAGGGGGTCACCCCCTATAACCTGGGACGCCTGTTTTTGGGGGTTCCAGGTTTGATGCCCTGTACCGCCCAGGCAATTTGTACAATGATCAAATCTACCGGAGTGGATATTCGTGGCAAGGAAGCAGTGGTGATTGGTCACAGCGACATTGTAGGTAAACCCTGTGCCCTTATGCTGCTGCAGGAAGAAGCAACAGTGACCATTTGCCACCTGGCGACCGACGAACGGGGCAATCTGGAAGAACACGTGAGAAGATCTGAGATCGTAGTTGTGGCTGCCGGGAAACCCGGCCTGATCAAAGGAGAATGGATCCGCCCCGGAGCTATAGTTATTGATGCCGGGATAAATGCGGACGGTGATCATATCGTGGGTGATGTTGATTTTGAAGCGGCCAAAAAGCAAGCAGGTTATATAACGCCCGTTCCGGGCGGTGTAGGAGCCGTCACTGTGGCTTATCTGATGAAGAATACCGTCGATGCCTTTAAGTGGCAGACCGGTGAGGGTGAGCAATAATGCAGATCATTAACGGAAGTGAGCTGGCCAGGGCGGTCAAACAGGGACTTCGAGAGGATAATCTCAAGAATGGGCTGCGACCGGTGTTGGCGATCATTGTTGTGGCCGGCGATGAGGAGAGTCTGGTATATGTAGGCCTCAAAGAAAAGGCGGTCAACGAAATCGGAGGAGTGTGCCGGCAGATAATAACCTCTGCAGATATTACCAGGGATAAACTGATCACTCTTATTACAGAATTGAACAATGACGAAACGGTGGATGGTATACTGCTTCAATTACCATTGCCGGAAGGCTTGCAGTCATCGGTGGAGGAGATCTTATCGGCTATTGATCCAGAAAAGGATGTTGACGGATTTACTCCGGCCAACCGGGGACTATTATCGACCGACAGCCAGTATTTCACCAGCTGCGCGGCTCTGGGGGTTTTCCATGTAATCAAAAGGATCGTGGCTGATCTTAAAGGAAAAGAAATAATGCTCGTAGGGGATTCCTTCGATGTCGTCACACCGCTGGCCATTATGCTGATGCAGGCTGGCAGCAGGGTCCGTATGGAACCGGAATACAAACCTACTTTGTTGGGAAATGTTGATGTTTTGGTTATTGAGAAGGGCCGCCCCGAGATAGTAAAGGGAGAACACCTGAAGCAACAATTGCTATTGATAGATGCCGGGTTCTACTGGGAGAATGGACGTACCCTGGGTAATGTAGACCGCAGTTCAGTAGCGGATAATGATGGCTGGCTGCTACCGGTGCCGGGAGGGCTCGGCCCGATGCTGATCGCCATGTTGATGAAAAACCTGTGTCAAGCTGCCCGCCAGAGGAATAAGTAATGCAGGATTTTATCAGTGTAAGTGAGTTGAACAATTATATCGGGGGGTTGCTTGAAGGCGACCTTTTTTTGCGTAAATTTTGGCTCAAGGGTGAGATTTCCGGTTTTAAACTCTATCAACAATCCGGACATATGTACTTCAACCTGAAGGATGCTGACAGTTCAATAAGCTGTGTGATGTTCAAGAGCCGGGCCCGGCTGCTCGAGTTTAAGCCGGAAGATGGTATGGAGGTTCTGCTGAGAGGGTCGGTTTCGGTCTTTGCCCGGCAGGGGAAGTACCAGTTGTATGCTGAGGAGATGCTGCCTTTTGGGGCAGGCGGACTATACCTGCAGTTGGAGAAGATTAAGGCCAAACTCCAAGCCCTGGGTTATTTTGATCTGGAGCGCAAACAGCCGCTGCCCAAGGTGGTTAACCGCCTGGGTGTAGTTACCTCACAGGATGGAGCAGCTTTGCGGGATATCCTAAAGGTCGTGCGGCAGCGCCATGCCCGGGTAGACGTGATCCTGGTGCATAGTTCGGTACAGGGGGCAGAGGCCCCTCAGGAACTGGCCCGGGGGATCGAACTCCTTAATATGCATAATTATGTGGATCTCATTATTGTTGGACGTGGCGGGGGCTCTCTTGAGGATCTGATGGCCTTCAACAGTGAGGAGGTTGTTCGGGCGATCTTCGAATCCCATATACCGATAATATCGGCTATAGGCCATGAGGTGGACTATACCCTGTCCGATCTTGCCGCTGACATTCGGGCGGCTACTCCCACTCAGGCAGCCCAGATGGCGGTACCCGATGTAGAAGCGATCAATAATGCCCTGCAGATATACCAACAGAGGATGCAGCGTGCGGTAGAAAAGAAACTTAACTATAACAGTGAGAGGCTGGACCGGATCATGATGAGAAAGATTTGGATCCAGCCCGGTATCATGATAGAAGACCGCTTCAATCAGTTAACATTGCTACAAAGGGATTTGCAGCAGGTTATGATCAAGGGGATGCAGATTCGGGTTCAGAGACTGGCCCTGGCGGCCACAGCCCTGGATAAACTCAGCCCGCTCAAAGTGCTCGGCCGGGGTTATGCAATTGCCAGTAAGGATGGAGTTGTGATACATGACCATAATCAGGTGGTTCCGGGAGACCTGGTGGATGTGACCCTTCATGAGGGACGGTTGAAGGTGCGAGTGGAGAGTAAGGAGGGAATTACATGGAAGGCATGAGTTTTGAAGAAGCCCTGCGCCAGCTGGAGGATATTCTGACCATGCTGGAATCAGGGGAGCTGGAACTGGAACAATCCCTGCGCCTGTTCCAGAGCGGTATGGAACTGTCGGTCTATTGCCAGCACTTATTGAAGGATGCCGAAGGCAGATTCCAGAAACTTACGCAAAAGCCAGATGGAGATCTGGTTCTGCTGGAAATAGAGGTTGAAGAAAACAAATAGCGCAATACTAGACCTCTTCTGCCAGTTCAGATATTGCCTCAATTTGCACCTCGGCTTTGGCGTTCTTAGGCAGCATTTCAAGTCGAGGATTACGCAGGAGCAGACTGAGAACAGCCGATACCAGGCAAATGGCACTGGCTATGAGGAAACAATCGCCGATAGCCTGAACTGAGGACATAGTTACTGCTCTTTTAACGATAGCGCTAGCCATATACACGCTGGTGGTGGTTGAATCCCAATTCTGGGTTATGGCCATCTGCCGCAGCGCCGCCTGCAGAGATAAACCGTCGGTTGCGGAAAGATTTACTGAATTCATCAGGTTGGTATAGTGGAAGATCTGCCGGTTTTGCATGACAAGCGTGAACATGGCGATACCCAGGGAAGCAGCCACCTGCAGTATGACGTTGCGCAGTGCGGAAGCCCGGCTGACCAAGTGCAGAGGAATAGTTATCATACCGATGGTAGTAACTGTCATCATGGACAACCCCATACCCATACCACGCAGGACCAGCCAGAAGATCATCACTGAATAGGGTGTCAAATCACTGAATGTACACATCTCATAGGTAGTAAATGTTACTATAGCCAGCCCAATAGGGACAATGACCCTTCCCCCATATTTATCATATATACGGCCACTTATTGGCATCATAACTGCCGTTGATAAGGCTGCCGGCAAGAGGATAAGGCCGGTCTTCATGGCCGTCTGTCCCAATACGCTCTGGAGCAGCAGGGGCAGCAGGAACATGGCCCCAAACATGCCAACGTTGAGTGCAATACCCACGAAGGTCGAGATGGTATAAAGATAGTTTTTGAACAGCCTCAGTTCTAACAACGGTTCGGGCTGGGCCAATTCATTATAGATGAAGAAACTTAGAGTTATTAAGGCCACCGAGAACAAGGAGACTATATAAGGGGACGACCAGCCATGCTTATTGCCCTGGCTGATGGCCAGCAGCAGGCAGAACAGACCGATGGTCGACGAGATGACACCCCATATATCGAAGTGTTTGCCCTTGATCAACGGCGTTTCTTGCATCAGGACTCTTGCCAGCCACAAATTGAAGACCCCTACTGGGACCATGATATAAAAGATCAATCGCCAGTTAACGTATTCCACCAGATAACCGCCCAGGGTGGGTCCGATGGCAGGAGCGGCCATAGCAGCAATACCCCAGACCCCCATGACTACGCCCATCCGGTGTCGGGGAACTACCCGCATGGCATAGGCCATGCCGAGAGGTTGCATTATTCCGCCGCCAATGGCCTGTATTATACGGGCGGCGATCAGGCTGTTCAGGTTCCAGGCCAGACCGCAGAGAGCAGAGCCCCCGGTGAATAAGGCCAGGGCCAGGAAATAGATGCGTTTATAGCCAAAACGGTCAGACAGATATCCTGCTGCCGGCATTACACAGCCCAGAGCCATAGTGTAACAGGTCAAGACCCATTGAATATTGTCAGCGGTAGTATTGAACAGAGTCATGATCCTGGGCAGAGCGACATTGACGATGCTGCCGTTGAGTACCGCCATAAAGGTGCCGATTATGATCACTACGATCAAGGACCAGGGTATATGATCCGAATGGGGATCTATCATACTGACTGTTGTTTTATTGTCTGCCATACCGGTAACCTTTCTTTAAACCCAGATCTGGCTTTACTTAGGGGTGTATATCTTGATCTGAGCTGACATACCCGGTTTAAGAACTAGTTTACGATCCAGCGGTTTGATTCTGACGGTCAGGCGCTGAGCGACCTTGGTATAGTTACCCGAGGTGCTTTCCGAGGATATCAGTGAAAATACTGATTGAGCAGCATTTCCAACAGCTTCGACCCGGCCGTGAATAACCTTCCCTGGATAACTGTCGATCCGGATATCGACCTTCTGCCCGGCTTTCACCCGGGCGATCTTCTTTTCTTCTATATTAGCGTTTACCCAGGTTTCGCTGAGATCGCAGACGCTGATTACAGTCTGTCCGGCGGTAACATTTTCACCCTGTTGGATCACTACCCGGAGTACTATACCATCACTGGGAGCCTTGATCTCACTGTTTCTCAAATTATAGCGGGCGTTATCCACACCGGCCTTCGCCGATTTTAATTGAGCGAGATAGAGAGCAGCCGAGGTTCGATTGGCTGCATCATTTTTAGCAGCAGCGTCTTCCACTGCTGCCTGTGCTACTCCCAGATTGGCTTGCTCAGCCTCCAACAGAGCTCTGGCAGTATCAACCTTGGATTTTGTTGAGTCCAGGGTCTCCTGGGACAAGGCGCCGGCTTCAAACAATTTTTGATTTTCCGCCAGTATTCGATTGGCATCATCCAACGAGGTTTGGTAGTATTGGACCTTGCTTTCCTCCGCAGCGACACCTTCCTGGGCTTTATCTACTGCCGCTAATGCTGCTTTGAGATCATCGGGCAGTTTGTCATAATTGGCCTGGTACTGAGCCAGGGTGCCCTCCGCCTGGGCCAGGGCTATTTTCAGCGGTTCACTGTCGAGCCGCGCGAGGACCTGCCCCTTTTTTACCGGCTGCTGTTCTTTTACCAGGATAACATCGAGCCGGCCGCTCACTTTGGGGCTGATGTCGACGATATCCCCGGTTACCTTGGCATTATCCGTTTTTATGGTAGTACGCAGCACCTGGTTCCACCAGCAGATTCCACCTGCGGCTATCACAAGGATCACCGCCAGTATGATGAGGCCCATGCGCTTGCGTTTCTTTTCCGGTTTGGCGCCTATTTCCGTTTTGGTGTTTTCAACTTCACTCATTCCCCTGATCCCCCTCGACTGTAATAAAAACTATGGTTCACTGTTCGTTTCTTTTAGCCCGAATCGTTCTTGCGCATGATCCCGGCAAAGATGACCGCTTTAATAAGTTCTATATCGTTGGTATTTCTAGTCTCTTTCTTTTGTAATTCCAGTTGTTCCATGGTAAAACCGCGAACTACATTTTTTAATGCTCTGGCAAGCTGCAGGCTGTCGGCCTCAATAAAGATCCCTTCCGCCTGCCCTCGGGCTATGATGCCGGCCACATACTCCAACTTCTGTTCGCGTATGATTCCGGCAGCTTTTGTCCATTCCGGCCTGAGATTACCTTCCAGCATCAAGCGCAGGAAAGATAGGAAAAGGCGGTTACCCCGCATATACTGGCCGTATTGGTTGGAGATATAAATGTTCAGGCATTCGTAGGCATCGAGCTGTCCCGAACAATCTCTCACCAGGTTTTCCATAGACTCTGCCATATCCTGAAAGATCAGATAATAGAGGATCTCCTCTTTGCTGGAGAAGTATTGATAAATTGTGCCTTTGCCGAATTCAGCGGCCGAAGCGATATCCTGCACCGTGACCTCGTCGTAGCTCTTGGCCAGGAACAATTCCCGGGCCGAACGGGCTATCAGCTCGCGCTTGAATCCGCGTTCCACTTCTTTGCGGGACATGACTTCACTCCTGACTTATGAGTTCTGAAATTGACCGGATGGTTTTATGTTAGTGTTCACATTCGGCCCTGTCAATAGATCTATGAGGTATACAAGTTAGAATTCAGCAAAAAGTGGTAAGATAAGTATCAGATCGATTAAGGAGGCTCTTTATGCAGCTAGACCTGGAAAGCTTCAAGCAGCAATTGACCACGCGCAAACAGTTGGTTGATGAATTGTTGCAGGAATGTTTAAGTGAGATAGATGGTTATCCGCCGGTTATTCACGAGGCTATGCGATATGCGGCGATGAACGGCGGAAAAAGGCTTCGCCCTATGCTGGTTTTGGAAGGGGCCGCTCTGGCAGGCGGAAACGTGCAAAGTGCACATCATTTGGCCTGTGCCGTGGAAATGATCCATTGCTATTCCCTGGTCCATGATGATCTGCCGGCAATGGACGATGATAACCTGCGTCGCGGCAAGCCCACCTGTCATATCGTATTTGGCGAAGCTAACGCTATTCTGACCGGGGATGCGCTGCTCACCGGGGCTTTTGAGGTTATGGCAGCAATGGCGGAAAAACCCGGAGTGGTGGCATCGCGTTTGCTGCGTGTGATCAGGGAAATTGCCGCGGCCGTCGGCAGTCGGGGTATGATCGGCGGGCAGGTGATCGATCTGGAGTCCGAGGGCAAGGCCATAGAATATCCCACCCTGCAGAGGCTGCACAGCTTGAAGACCGGCGAGTTGTTCCGGGCATCGCTGAAAGCGGGTGCGATCCTTTGCGGAATGGCTAAGCCGGGGATCGATGCCCTGGACGATTATGCGCAAAGCTTTGGCCTGGCCTTCCAGATCACTGATGACCTCCTGGATGTGGAGGGCAACGAGAAGACTATCGGCAAGCCGGTAGGCAGTGATCAGAAAAACCTTAAAACCACCTATCCCAGCCTTTTCGGCCTGGATCGTTCATATCAACTGGCTGGCGAAAGTGTACAGGCATGTCTGAATAGTCTGTCCCGTTTCGGAACAGAGGCGGATTTTTTAAGACAATTGGCTTTGTATACTCTGGAGAGGGAGAGCTAGGCCAGAAACCGGTGATTAACCCTTCCCTCATTGACAATACTAAGAAAGACAGACTATAATATTCCTGGTGTTTTTATAGGGGGAAAGTATGAAAATTGACCTAAAAACACTTAAACGCCATCCCCATGAAAGCCAGGCTTTCCATCTGGAAGCAGCCGGCCGCAAGGATCTGCTGCAGGATTTGGGAGCTGCTTTCCTGGAACCGATCAAGGTTGATTTGGTGGTGCGCAACACTGGTAACCTGTTCGTTGCGCACGGAGAGCTTCATACCTGTATAAGCTTGCTTTGTTCACGTTGCCTGGAGCAATTGGTCCATCCCATCGATGGGGTCCTGGACTTCTCTATTATGGAGGCCGATCAGGCCGGGGAAGAGGACTCAGCGGAGGATGTGCTGATACTGGACCAGGACGAAGTGGATTTGCAGCCTTTAGTCGAGGAACTAATGATCATGGAAATACCCCTGATACCACTGTGCGAAGCTGATTGCAGCGGTTTGTGCCCGGTATGCGGGATCAACCGGAATACTGGGAGCTGTGACTGTGCCAGGGATAACATTGACCCTCGTTGGGAGAAGCTGAAGAATCTAACATAGGAAGGAGGATCAACGATGGGTGTTCCTAAAAGAAGACAATCTCATTCCCGTAAGAACAAACGCCGGGCTGAATGGAGGAAAATCGATAAACCGGGTCTGGTGGAATGTCCCCAGTGCCATGAGTTTAAGATGCCCCACCGGGCCTGTCTGGCTTGCGGATATTATAAAGGCAAGAGCGTTATGTAACTATGAACATATGCCAGGGCATCAAAGAGTAAGGTATGGAGTCCAAACACGGACCGATAGCTTACTTTTTGTTTTATATAGGAGGTGTTGGTCACGAAAGCAGCTGTTGATGCAATGGGCGGGGATCATGCTCCCGCTGAAGTCGTTGCCGGAGCCCTTGCCTGGGCCGCTGATAACTCTGAGAATCAGGTATTCTTGGTAGGCAAACAGGAAGTTATCGAGGCGGAGATCACCAGCATAAAGGAAGCAGGTCAGCTCGCCTGCTCTCGGGAACAGATCGTTATTGTAAACGCCAATGAGGTGATCGGATGTGACGAATCGCCTGCCACTGCCTTGCGGCGTAAGAAAGATGCTTCTATCGTTGTAGCCAGTGCGCTGGTCAGGGAGGGCAAGGCTGATGCGGTAGTTTCTTGTGGCAGTACCGGTGCGCAGATGGCTGCAGCGATTTTTATCCTGGGCCGTATGGAAGGGATCGACCGGCCTCCTATTGTTACCGCATTGCCGGGAGAGGGTGGCCATCGGACCATGCTTATAGATGTCGGAGCCAATGTTGACTGCAAACCCGCGCAATTGTTGCAGTTTGCTCTGCTGGGTTCGGCATACGCCCGCAGCGTGATGGGTATAGCCTCACCCCGGGTAGGATTACTCAACAACGGGACTGAGGAAACCAAGGGCAACGCCCTGGCGCAGCAGGTTCATGTCCTGCTCAAAGAACAGGAAGGTATCAACTTTATCGGTAATGTTGAGGGCAGGGACTTGTTTTCCCCGATAGCAGATATCGTGGTCTGTGATGGTTTTACCGGCAATATCCTGCTTAAGGCCCTGGAGGGATTGGGCTTATATTTCGCCAGTAGTATAATGAAGGAAGTGGAGAAGTCTCCGGCAATATTGGAGAGTTTCGACTATTCCCGGATCGGCGGTGCCCCCCTTTTGGGAGTCAACGCTATTAGTATCGTTTGTCACGGCAGTTCACGCCGGGAGGCGGTAGCCAACGGACTCAGGATAGCCGAGGAATGTGTTCGTAACGGGATGGTAGCCCGGCAGGCAGAAGAACTGGCTAAATGCAAATTGTAATGGGGGGATACCATGCAGGAATTCTATGAACTGGCCAGAAAAATACTGGCCGAACAACTGGAGGTAGACATCGAAAGTATCGGGATGGAGACTACCTTTGAAGCGCTGGAGGCAGATTCCATCGATATCGTTGAAATGATCATGGCCCTGGAGGATATTTATCATGTGGAGTTCCCGGAAGAAGAACTTGAGGACTTTCCTACCTTCGGGTCGCTCATTACCGCTTTGTACCAGTACCTGCAAGAGGTAAGCAAATGAAACGGGCCAAAGAAGTTACCAGGAGTTTTCTTCGTGACCACGCTCTGGTCTTCCGCAACGAAGAACTGCTCTCTATGGCTCTCACTCATCCTTCTTATGCTCAGGAAAAGAACAGCGTTGTCAACAATCAGCGGTTGGAGTTTCTGGGCGACGGAGTTTTGAATCTGATAGTAGCTGAGTATCTCTATAATCATTATCAGACCAAGGCAGAGGGTGAATTGACCAAGATCCGGGCCAGGGTGGTATGTGAAAAAGCGCTTTTGGGGGTTGCTGACAGTATCAATATGGGTGAATACCTGCTGCTGGGACGGGGCGAAGAGATGTCGGGCGGCCGCAAGCGCAAGTCCATTCTGGCTGACGCCGTGGAATCGATAATTGGAGCCATATATCTTGATCAGGGTATGGATGCCGCCCGGGTATTTGTCCTGAAACATTTGGAAAAGGAGATCATCGAGGCAGCACAGGGTGATTTTTACGACTACAAGTCACGGTTGCAGGAGATGGTCCAAGGGAAAACCAAGGAAAACGTAAGCTATGCCATCATCGAAGAAAGCGGTCCGGCTCATGCCCGGTTTTTTAAGGCGGGCGTATATTTCCAGGATCGTTTGCTGGCGGTCGGTGAAGGCAACAGCAAGAAGGAAGCGGAACAGAAGGCCGCAGAACGAGTTCTCCAGGATACCAGCGTACTGGCTGACTTTGGTCCACGGGAATGAAAGCTTATGAGGCATTATAATATACCGATTTTTGTTCCCCATCAAGGCTGTCCCTTTCAATGTGTTTACTGTGATCAGAAGATCATAGCCTCTCAGCATGAGGCTCCGACGGTCCGAGAAGTCAGTGAGACTATTGAAAGGCACCTGGCCACTATTCCACCTGAGGACGCTGAGGTGGAGATCGCCTTTTTTGGGGGAAGCTTTACCGCCATTGCCCGGGAGCTGCAGGAGGCATATCTGCAGGCGGCAGCTCCTTATCTGGAAGACCAGCGGGTAACAGGGATCCGTCTTTCGACCCGTCCGGATAGTATTGACCAGGATATTTTGGCTTTCCTGGACCAGTATGGGGTAAAAACCGTTGAACTGGGGGTTCAGTCCCTGGACGATCAGGTTTTAAAAATGTCTGCCCGCGGCTATGCGGCGGCCGATGTTTTTAAGGCTTGTCAACTGGTCAAAGATCATGGCTTTAATTTGGGCGTACAGCTTATGATCGGTCTGCCCGGTGACGATCGTACCCGTGATATGAAAACCACAGAGTTGGCCATAGCTCTGGGTCCCGACATGGTCAGGATCTATCCCACGGTGGTCATTGCCGGGACGTTTCTGGAACAGGCTTTGAAGAAGGGTGAGTATGTGCCCCTGGAATTGGGCGAAGCAGTGACTATCTGCAAAGATATGTACCTGAGGTTTGCCGCGGCTGGCATCCGGGTCATCCGCATGGGGCTGCAGACAGGGGAGGAACTTCGCCGGGAAGGCAGCGTAGTGGCCGGCCCCTTCCATCCCAGCTTTGGGGAATTGGTACAGCAGGATATATTCTGCGACCAGGCCAGGAGCCTGCTCGGAGATTATATGAGAAGAATAGGTTTGCAGGCCGAATTACAGCTCTGGGTGAATCCGCGGGATCTGTCGCTTCTCATGGGCCAGTACCGCAGGAATATTACTTTCTTGACCGATTTCTTCGGAATGAGATCCTTAATGATCAAAACCCGGGCCGATATGGATAGACTGGCGGTCGGCGTATCGCAGCCGCATAGTCATGAAATTGAGATGTTGCTGGAGCGAAGAGATCTACTGGAGAGGATCCACGATGAACCGTGATAGTGTACTGGCAGAATTAACTGCCCATCAGGACAATTATATCTCCGGTCAGGAACTGGCAGAAAGGCTGAACATCAGCCGGGTAGCGATTTGGAAACATATTGAGGCCCTTAAGGAACAGGGTTATGACATACGAGCCGTTTCCGGCCGTGGATATCAATTGGTGTCCAGGGGTGGCCTGGTCGATGCTCAGGCTGTGCAGTGTCTTCTGGGTGATGCGGTTATCGGCAGGCGGATCATCTATCTTCCCCGTGTGGATTCCACCAATGAAGCTATAAAGCGCATGCGCCTGGACCCGGGACTTGAGGAAGGTACCGTTTTGGTGGCAGGTACCCAGGAGCGGGGTAAGGGCCGTATGGGCCGTCACTGGGAATCACCGCCAGGTGGGTTATGGTTTTCAGTTTATCTTAAGCCCAGGATCCCGCTGGAGAATATAGCATTGTTGTCACTGGTTTTTTCGGTGGCGATCG
>JBLMZJ010000139.1:0-4083 GCA_050258735.1 Deltaproteobacteria bacterium
AGCGCTTGTTATTAACTGCAGTATGTAGAGATTGACTAAGCGTTGGGATCAAATATTTCGGGAGGCAGGAAAATCCCGTTGGAGGCCAGCTTCTCTACCACCCGGGGACGTACTCCGGTAGCCTTATGGCGCCCCACGACCTTGCCCTTGGAGTCGACACCGGTTTGTTCATAGATAAAAATGTCCTGTAATATAACCACATCACCCTCCATCCCCAGCACCTCGGTGACATGGGTTATCTTACGCGATCCGTCCTTCAGCCGGCTCTGGTGCACTATTATGTCCAGAGCAGCCGAAATCTGTTCCCTGATAGCCTTGACCGGTATCTCCATCCCGGCCATCAGCACCATGGTCTCCAGGCGGGAAACGGTGTCACGCGGCGAGTTGGAGTGGCCGGTTGTGATCGAACCGTCATGGCCGGTATTCATGGCTTGCAGCATATCCAGAGCCTCGCCTCCGCGGACCTCACCGACAACTATGCGGTCTGGTCTCATACGCAGGGCATTGCGGACCAGGTTGCGGATACTGATAGCCCCCTTGCCCTCAATATTGGGCGGCCGGGTTTCCAGGCTTACTACATGATCCTGTACCAGTCTTAGTTCGGCGGCATCCTCTATGGTGACAATTCGTTCATCATTAGGAATAAACGAGGATAGGACGTTCAAGGTACTGGTTTTTCCGGCGCCAGTACCGCCGGATACCACGACATTCATACGCCCTTTGACACTGGCCTCCAGGAATCTTGCCATAGCCGGCGACAGGGAACCAAAACGGATGAGATCCTCAATCTCCAGCGCCTTAGATGAAAACTTTCTTATAGTCAGCACCGGGCCGTTCAAAGCCAGCGGAGGAATGATGGCATTAACGCGTGAACCGTCGGGCAGGCGAGCATCTACCATGGGACTGCTTTCATCGATCCTCCTGCCCAGCGGAGAGATGATCCTTTCTATAACATTCATTACGTGGTCATCATCGCGGAAGGTGGTATCAGTCTTGGTAAGCTTACCGTTTTTCTCCACGTAGACCGAATAGGGCCCGTTGACCATGACCTCTGAAACATCGTCCCGCACCAAAAAAGGCGAGATGGGGCCAAAGCCCATTATCTCATCGCAGACCTGGGATATAATGCTATCCCGGTCGACTTTGGATATGAAACTGGCGTCTTTTTCAAAAATAGCCAGACTCACTCGCTGAATCTCTTCTTTGATCCGGGCTTCATTTACACCCTCTTCAGTACTGGCTGATTTTATGAAATCAGAGTCCAGTTCTTTAATGACTTCACGGTGTATCTGATAAACAAGATCTTGATACTGATTCTTAGTTTTCTTTTCCGGCCCGCGCTCTACCGCGAGTTCAGGAGTCTGCCCTAATTCAGTAGTGCCAAGACGTTTCAACAGCGACATATGCTATCACCTACCCTCAACTAATGCACCTTTCAATAGGCCAAACGCACTCAGCTTTTTCTTGGGAGAGTCAGCTTCATCACTTACCCCGCTGGCAACCCCTACCATATATCTTATTGATTTTGACACTGGAGAATTGGCATCAACCATGACAAACGGCAGCCCGCGGTTCATGGATGCTACTACCAGCTTGGCATCACTGGGGAAGGATGTGCAGACCGGAAGCTCCATAGCTCTTTCCACATCTTCAATTTCAATGCCGAAACCACCCGTAGACCTGTTGACCACCAATCTGACTTTGTTGTTAAGCGAGAGGCTCTTCAGAATATCCAGAGCCCGCTTATTGTTCTTCAAGGCCGGCAGATCCGGTGTAGTTACCAGGAACACGGTATCAGCCATATCCAGCACTGCCAGCGTCACATCATTAAAGTTGCAGGAAGTATCGACCACGATATAATCGTAGTTGACCATCAAGGCTTTCAATATCTTTATGACTCCCTCTTCATTGACCAGTTCCGCCAGCTCAGGTTTGTTGGGCGCAGCCAGGATCTTGATACCATTTCTCTCATACAGGTATGTCTCCATCAGCTCGGTTTCCAGTTCCGAGCTTTCCTGCATCAGCTCGGCTATGGTTCGTTTTGGATATACATTAACCATTACCGCAATATCACCAAACTGGAGGTCCAAATCCACCAGAGCGATTTTCTCACGGGTTTTGTGTGCCAGAGAAATAGCCAGGTTAACCGCAATCGAGGTCTTACCCACTCCGCCCTTGGCACCGTATACGGCTACAATCTGGGGTTTGTGCTTCTTGACCTCAACCCGCTCGACCTTTTGCTGAACATCGCGGCGCCGTTTGTTCAGTTCAACAACGTTTTTTATAGCCGAGGACAACTCGTCAGCTGTGAACGGCTTGATCATGTATTCCTTGGCACCAGCCATCATTGCTTTCTTCAAGTATTCCTGTTCACCTTGAACAGAAATCATGATTACCCCAACATCAGGGTGCTGCATGGATAACATTTCTGTAGCTTTTATACCATCCATAATCGGCATATTGATATCCATCAGCACTACATCCGGGTTGGTTACCTCGACAACATCAAGAACCTCCTGCCCATTGCCAGCTTCTCCAACTACCGCAATGTTGCGATCCAGTTCTAGAAGCATGCGTATGTTTTCTCGCGTTTGTTGGATGTCATCTGCTATTACCACTTTAACCTGTTGCATGGTATCCCTCCTCTCGGTATTTGGGTGAGCTGCCGCAAGCGTTTCACCTGCTCCGATTATCACCCCGGTCGTCAGATCTATCTATAAATCGTTACATCCCACTGTTGGGCATGATTAATTCATTCAAGTTATACGGCTTGTATGTACCCTTGGTATGATCGGTCGGCGGCCGCAGAGCCAGTCTTATCTTGGTCCTCTCAGAGGCTAGTGTCAACAGCTGCGCCTCACGGGGGTATACCGCCAGGGTTACAGTATTGGTCTCAGCTTTTTTGGTCTCATCAAGTATTTCTCCTCCGAGGGTGCTGCCCACCGCCAGGACCTGCAGGTCCTGCAGCGCAATCACATTGACCGTCTGAGGCTGAGCATTATTATTCTGTATATCAACAGTAGCCAGCAGATCCACTCGGTCATCTTGCTTGATAAATCCGGAAACACCGATAACCTGATCTACTGTTACCGATACCGCCCTTTTTCCTTCCGGGATCGAATAGGATAACTGCTGCTTCATAACTCCGTCGTTTATTACCCGCATCTTTATCACCTGGTCGCCCTTGGCGATGGCCTGTACAGCCGTCTTGCCCACGACATCACTAAGATTCTTAAAGGCGCTTTCCTGAACATACTGACTGGGAATCTTGGCCAGGGCCACTGATTCGGGGCCAATTAACGAGTCTTTGGCAATATCCTGTTTGGCCACCACAACCAGCGTCATATCTTTTGGTTCATTAGCAGTTTTGACTTCATTTACAAATTGGTAGAACAAAACAGCCGAGATAAATGCGAATATGATTGCCAGCATCCAGATTTTCCTGCTTGTTTTCATAACAATGCCCTCCCGTCTACTCGACCATCATGGAGCATGATGTTTCTAATGGATAGGGGTTTGGCAAAAACTCACCCACAAATGGAGCCACCAAAGTCACCTGATACTTAACAGTCACAGTCAGGGTATCCCCCCGGCTTCGGGCCGTAAATATCGGACTCGGAGTGGCAATCAGAACCGCACTGTTTAGGCCGGGATTTTTCGATGCTATCAAAGCCTGGATCTCAGCATCATTATGCCCCACAGCACCATATCTGGCTGCATCGCGAGCCAGATTCTCTATTATAAGGTAAGAACTTAAGACACGGCTGAATTCGATTATCGCAAAGACCAACATAAGCAATATCGGCAAAACAATTGCCATCTCAACCAGTGACTGTCCCTTATTGGATTTGATGAGGCTGCGAATCTTGATCACGATCATCACCAGCTTTTCCAATGTGCCGCTAGGGCTCCCAGCGCTATTGCTACTCCATAGGGAAAGTAGATCCTAAACTCTTTCTTATCAGCGGCATTGATAAACGCACTGCTCTGATGCAGCTTAACTGCACTTACCATGCCTCTGCCCAATCGATTAAAGGTAGATACCAGCTGTCCTTCTTTAATTAAATAGAACATAGCCAGCAC
>JBLMZJ010000140.1:0-12172 GCA_050258735.1 Deltaproteobacteria bacterium
CTCCGGAGATATTGAGCACATTCCTGCCCGTTATTTCCCCAGATATTATTCAATAAAAAACTATGGGTAACCACCTTACCGGCATGCGAGGCCAGTATCCTCAAAAGATCATATTCGGTGGGGGTAAGGTGTATCTCAGTCCCGGCGATTTCCACATGGCGCCGAGCCAGGTCAATAGAAAGATCGGCGCTGTTGATCACCGGTTCTTCTTTGAGGTTGCCCTGATGACGCAGGGCTACCCGGATGCGGGCGAGGAGTTCGGTCATGCTGAAGGGTTTGGTCAGATAATCATCAGCCCCAATATCCAGGGCACCCACCTTATCATGGTCTTGCCCCCGTACCGACAAGATGATGATAGGGATGCTGCTCCATTCCCGTATTTGTTTGACTACCTCAGGCCCATCCTGATCGGGGAGCCCCATATCCAATATAATGATATCCGGCCGGGCTACCGCAGCCTGGTATATGCCTTCCTTACCGCTGGCGGCTTCCAGAAAGACATAACCATGTGCGGAGAGTCCGACTTTGAGTAGCTTACGGATCTCGGCTTCGTCATCTATTACCAGTATTTTAGCTCCGTTCGGCAATCAAATCACCTTCATTTCGTTTGTTCCGGGTAAGGATCCCGGTGATCCACCGGGAGAGCAAAACTTAGGATGGTTCCGTGCCCCGGCTGATTTTGCGCCCATATCCTGCCTTCATGGGCCTCAATGATGCCCCGGCAGATGGAGAGCCCCAATCCCGTGCCGCTGACATTGCCCGGGGACTCAAGACGATAGAATTTCTCAAAGATTTTTTCCTCGTCCCCCGGGGCTATACCGTTGCCCTGATCGACCACTGAGACCACTAGATCGTCTGCGTCTTCTTCCACCTGAACCAGTATCTCGCTCCCGGATGGAGAATACTTGGCTGCATTGTAGAGCAGGTTGGTCAGGACTTGTTCGATCAGGGCGTAGTCCACCATGATCAAACTGGTTGTTTCCGGTATTTCTACCCTTATAGGATGGTCCTGCATGATCTCCCCGTTTTCTCGCAAGGTCACTCCTATTATGTCCTGGATATCGCACCAATCCCGGTTCAGATGCAGGTACCCGCTTTCCAGGCGGGCCATGTCCAGCAGGTTGTTGACCACCCGGTTCATCCGCAGAGCTCCCCGTTTGATGCTGGTCAGCAAGGATGATTTCTGTTCATCATTATACAGATCTTCATCATCGACCAGACCTGAGATAGCGCCCAGGATGGATGCCAGCGGTGTTTTCATGTCATGTGAAACTGAGTTGAAGAGTGCTGTGCTGAGGCGCTCCCGCTCTTCAAGGGTCTTGATATTCTGGGCTTCGTCGGCCAGATGGAGTCGCAGGACACCAAGGGCGGCGAGTCCGGCAGAAGCCTCGATGATATCCAGCTGTTCGGCCGTGAGCTCATGGGCTGCCTTTATGCCCAGAACCCCCAGGGTCTTGTCTTCAGTGGTTATGGGCAGGTACAGTCCGGCAGTCTCAAACCGGGTGTCGATACCTGAGCCGCAGCGTCGGGAGTGGCTGAAGGACCAATCTGCGGCTTCTGCTTCATGATGGTCTGTAACCAGCGTGCTCGAATAGCTGCTGGCCGCGATGATCTGCAGCTGATGGTTTTTATCAGGCAGATACATCGTCACTTCGGCATTAACGGTATCAGCCAAGTATCCCACTACCTTGCCGGCCAGCGAATCGATGTCGGCCAGTGCTGACAGCCCTTTGGCCAGGTCATACAAGGCCTTGGTTCTGGTTTCGCGGTTTATAGCTTCTCTCATGCGCAAGCGCAGCCGGTCTGCCATGCTGCCGGAGGTCCATGCCACCACTACGAATACTGCAAAGGAAATCAGATAACGGGCATCGTCCACGGCCAGGCGGAATACTGGCGGAACAAAGAGGACATCAAATAATACAACACTGACAACAGCTATCACTATCGATGAAGCCAACCCCAGGAAAGCTGAGGCAAAGACCACCGGAAGCAGGTAAAGCATTCCGATGTTGGTCAAACCGAGAAATTGGCCGTAGAAATTGCCGAGTAAGGTGACAAGGGCGACCAGTACAATGGCAGCTGCAGACAACCACAGGGACCTCACCTGGAGAGGTCCCTGGATTTTTGACCTGAATGATGAGGTCTCCTGCTCGTGACTGGAATCCATGTTTTCAAGGACTCCTTTCCCCAAAGGTAATGCCTTATGGAATCATTCTAATGTGATTGTTAAGTTATAGCAATCAAGCTTTATTTATTCGCCAGATTCGTCTTGTTCACTATCCTTTGACCTTGCAGCTATTTTCTGCTGGCGGTAGCGGGTCAGATCCTCCAGATAAAAGGGTATGATCGAAACGATCACATTGCGTTTTTTCAGCATGGCATTGGCGATAAAGAGGCTGGTATTGTTATGCAGGGCCATCTCCCAACGCCGTGAAACAAAGAACTGGGGCAGCAGGACCGTGATGATATCGCCTGGTTTTGAGGCATGTTCCTCTGAATCTATATATTTGGTCAGAAGGTTTACTACCTCACGGTAGGGTGAGTATTTGATTATCAATGGGATATTGGTATTCAACATCGCCCATTTATTTCTCAGCTTATCGGCTTCTCCCGGATAGATCTCGACATGAAATGCTTCTACATTGGGGGTCAGGCTGCGGGCATAGCGCAGGGCCTTGACAACCATAACGTTGAGACTGTCGATCGGGACGATAACATGGTGGGAATAATTAGCCGTCAGGTCTAAGGCAGGCAGGTATTCATTGGGGATGTCCAGCTGCCCGGCCACCATGATGTAGTGGCGTTTGATCCTGAGCATCAGGGCGATCAGGAGCGGAACTACCACGAATACTATCCAGGCACCTTCGGTAAATTTGGTGATACCGATTACACTGACTGCTACACCGGTGACCAGGGCCCCCAAGCCGTTGACCGCAGCCTTGAGTTCCCAGCCCTGTGAGCGTTCTTTCCACCAGTGCAAAACCATCCCGGTCTGCGAAAGTGTAAATGAAGTAAAAACACCGACTGCATAGAGACTGATCAAGAGGTGAGTGTCAGCCCTGAAAATAATGAGCAGCAGTGCGGCCGCAATGCTCAACATAATTATCCCATTGTTGAAATTGAGACGATGTCCCCGCATGGACAATTGCCGGGGGACATACCCGTCCTGGGCGATGACGGAGAGAAGAGTAGGGAAACCGCTGTATGCCGTGTTGGCGGCCAGGCCCAGGATCATTGCTGTGGTGGCAGCGATGATATAGAACATGGCACCCTCACCGAAGATGCCCAGGGTCAGTTGGGTAAGGACCGTTTGCCTTGGATTGGGTACGATCTGACAAACCTTGGTCAGGAAGGCTACACCGCCAAAGCAAATGATTATCGATACAGCAAGCAATATATAGACTACCTTGGCGTTTTTCGCCGCGGGGGACCTGAAATTGGGTACTGCATTGCTTACCGCTTCTACTCCGGTCAGTGCCGTACAGCCCGAGGCAAAGGCGCGGATTATTATCATTACAGTTACCGCCTGGGTCCCCAGAGTGACCACTGTATCAGGCGATGACGGAAGGGTGGCTATACCTCCGCTCATATATTTGCTGAACCCGGCTATGATAAGGGCTATGATAGATACTATAAAGGCGTAGGTAGGTATACTGAACAACCTTGATGACTCGCGGATACCACGCAGGTTACCCACAGCCAGCAGGAAAACCATAAATAAAGAAATGGCCACCCGGTGGCCATATAGATGGGGGAAGGCCGAGGTTATGGCAGCAGTGGCTGCTGCAATACTTACCGCTACCGTCAATATATAGTCAACCGAGAGTGAGGCGCCGGCTACCAGACTGTAGATCGTTCCTAGATTCTCTTTGGCTACGACATAGGCGCCGCCGCCGTTGGGGTAGGCATCTACCACATGACGATATGAGAAGACCAGTATAAGAAGTAAAGCTATGATGGCCAGGGCGATCCGTGGCATCCATACGAACGACACGAGGCCGATGGTCGGCACCAGTACCAATAATATTTCCTCTACAGCATAAGCCACCGACGAGATGGAGTCGCTGGACAGTATAGGCATTCCCCAGAAGACATTCAGCTTCTCTCCTGCTAACTGGCTGCTGGCCATACTTTCCCCGAAAACAAACCTGCTAAGCCGTTTTATCATAAAAAAACCTTCCTTCACTGCCGGAGTAACGGACGCCGGTAACCTCTGCAGCGTCAATAAATCACTGTTTATCTGCGGATTAAGTATATCCTGATGGATATAAATAATCTGTATGGAAGCAGGCTGGCAAGTGTAAAGAAAACATAAAGATGGGTCTGATATGTTCGGTAACAGGTTGTCCAGTACCCGTTATATTTTCTACATATTTGAGCATTTAATTCCGAAAACAGGAATGAGCAGAGAGTTAACTCATAGTGGTTGTGCTGAAATCGGGTGGCTGTCGAAATGGCTTACGAACAGATCAGATTGGCAGATGCCTATTTAAAAAGGGAATTATACAATCTAACGGTGGCGGAATTCTTCGGGGACTCTTAAAACAGAGCCCCTATTTTTATTGGTTTTGTATCGGGGGGGGAAGATGGATTTACGAAGTTCGATCTGGAGGGGTTTTCTATTTTCTCCAGGCCGGATCAGGGCTGGGGATTCGGGTCGTTCACACCCAGCTAATACCGGTTGCTCTTTTCACCAAAGTTTTTAATATAGTTCATAAATACTTAATAGTTTGTTCAAAGATCCATCAAGTTTGCCCCTTATACTTGACGGTACAGGATCGAATAAAAAGTCCCATGGGAATGGGACGGGCATAGGAACAAATAAAAACTTTATGCAGGCAATTTTGATTCTGTGTCGTTTTAACTGGTAAGGCATCTATTGAATAAACTATAGCAGGGGGCGGAACCATGAGTGAGATAGTATCACAACTCACGCCATATCTGAATCAATACGGATTATGGGTCCTCGCCATAAGCATCGTACTGCAGTGCAACGGTTTTCCTACCGGAGCCAATTTTATGGTCATTGCCAGCGGAACTCTGCTGGCAATGGGTGAGCTGGCCCTGGTTCCCTTGGCCTTAACTGTACTTCTCGCCAATATAGCGGGAGACCTCAGCTGTTATTTCTTGTGGAAATACATGGGCAGCCGGATCTTTGAACACTTTCCCAGTGTTAAGGAACGTCTCGACCGCAAAATAGACCGGACCAGTGAAGCTTTCGAACGCTACGGTTTCCTGGCCGTAGTTATCACCCGCTTTCCGGCATCAGCCCTGGCGGTGGTAATGAATATCGTAGCTGGCACCGCACGGTGCAGGCTGAGTTGCTTTGCTCCAGCAGTCATATTCGGAGAAACGTTATGGACTATTTTTTACGTCGGCTTTGGTTATTGGTTTGGTGATTCGTGGGAGGAGACTTATTCTCTTATTTCGCAGTTCAGCATGTGGCTGATACTGGGTCTGGGGGCGGCAGCAGCGATTTATCTGACCGTGAAACAGATCAAAAAGACCCGCCTTGCCCAACTCTACTAAAGACGTCGGGCGGTTCAAACATAAATCATCTCCATATTCCTTTCCATCACGCACGGGACTTAAAATCCCGTGCGTTTTTATTATCTTGCGAATGGCATTGGCACCATAAGGTGAAAGTCCGAGCAGCGAAGGTAGTAGTATCGTTAGCTTAAAGTTAAGGTGCCCGCGATGTAAAATTGGAAAGACCTAATTGCATTCTTTTATTATTGTGCAGATGATTAAATCTACCTACCCTATGACTAGATGAGAATCCACGTTGGAAGTATCAGCAACCCCATCCCCTTGACACCAGAGAAGTCAAAAAATAAGCTAAACTAAGGAAATAATGGTTCAAGGAAAGCTGGTGATTTGTATATGTCGCAGGTTACATATAAAATCTTTATCCCTTTCCATTTTGGTATCGGGAATAAGTTCTATAAAACCGATTTGACAATAAGTGATTTTGATATAAAAGATATTCATATCAAAATGCACTTGGATGAATTTGGAGATGTAGAAAAATCATATTTAATTGTCATAACCAATGTTGAAGAAGATGGAGTTCATGATTTTGAAGAACTTGCAGATTCAAAAGTTGGCAATGCTGTTCAGGACTTCTTCAATGGGATTTCAAAAGGTTTAAGCAATGCAGCTTTTTTCAATGTGTATAATGGTGATGAATTTGTTGTTGGATATGAAATGTACTGCAATGGACGCGGGACTAAAACACCTTTTAAAGACAGGAATAAAGGATACTATCTTGATGATGGCCTTGTCAATAAGGCAATTGAATTTGCAAATAGCGATAATGAATATTTAAAACAAGCATTTCTGTTCCTGAAAGAAGGGGAATATCTTGTTGACATTGGAAGGTTTAGTAATGCAGTCATTCAGTTTGCTGCAATGACTGAATATCTTATAGACTTTCAACTTAGAGATAGGAAAATGATCAATGATAGGGGTGAATACTTTAAACGATTCAGAACTGAATGCAAAAGTAAATGTGAAAGTGGGAGACCATCTTTTTCTTTCTCAAAATATGTTTATGGACTTTCCCAATTGGGACTAACAATGGAACAGGTTCTTGTTGAAGCCATTCAAAACATATATGACCTTAGGAATAAACTTGCACATGGGTACAATGTATTTGAAGCTTTCAAAAAATGTGGCATTGAATACGATAATGAACCAGTAACCGAATTTAACATATGGGATTTCATGATGGCTGTTATCGACCACATGACTGGGGTTTATAATTTCTTTGCTGAAAATTTTAAATAATGGTGTGGGCGTGTTTGTATTAAATGAGTACTTGCCATCGTTCTTAAAATTCCTTGCGTTTTAATGACTCTGGAAGGGGAAGTCGATGATTTCCTTATCCTCAATACCCATGAAGTTTCTCAACAAATTTCTTGTGATCAAGATTGCCTGTAATACATATCCGTTTAAGCAAAAACTGGTTCATATCGGAACGCACCAATCCTTGATCGGTCGTGGTAGCAGCGAGAAATCCGCTTTCCTTAACGATGTCCGCCACCGCCTGGTCATATTCTCCATAGGGATAACAGAAGTACTTGATTTCCTGCTTTAGCTCTTTTTCCAAAACATTTTTGGATTCCATGATTTGATTCCTGGCTTCCGGTAAGCTGACTTCAGTCAGGTGCACATGATCCACAGTATGCGCTCCTATAGTTATCCCGTTATCTCTCATTTCTTTGATCTGGCGCCATGTCAGCATTTCATTTTTCGGCTGAATATTCTTCCTGTAATCAAAATCGTTGATACCGCCTACTGTTTTAGTGGCAACAAATATTGTTGCAGTGAACCCATATTTTTTTAGAATGGGGTAAGCATAAAGATAGTTGTTTTCATAACCGTCATCAAAGGTGATCACTACGGGTTTTTCCGGTAGTTTCGTTCCATTCTTAAAATGATCGACTACTGCACCCAGATCGACTGAATGATAACCGTTTTCTTTTAGATAACGCATCTGCCAGTCAAGATCATACGGCTTAACTCTTAACCCCAGACCACCCGACCGGGGGTCGGGGCTGACCTTGTGATAGGTCAGAATCGGCACCTCATTGACGACTATTTCCTTTTTTGCCGGTGGTTTATTAGATGGTGATGGATTTGAATGGGTCCCGAAATATATGAAACCCAATGTGACAAAGACTACAGCTGATAAAAAATAAATATATTTACGCGACATAGCCATGCTGTTCTCCTTGGTTTTAATCCTATTTGTACTCTTAATAGGTTACCCAGTTGAAAGGGAGATATTTTTGGAAAGAAATTGAGTGATGATGCGGAAGAAGTTGGAATGACCGTGATTTATGGATGATTTTAGGGCCGAATACCGTTTATTTATTTAGAAAAGAATAAGCTCATAAACCGCTGCAGAAAGGCAACTATGGCATGGTCATCCCGAATAATAAAAACCGATTGATCTCGTTGGACGCACTACGCGGATTTGATATGTTCTGGATCATTGGCGGAGGATCTATCGGGAAGGGGCTGGCGGATCTAAACCTATCCTGGAGTCAGGTGATTGCCGAGCAGCTTACCCACTCTGCATGGAATGGATTTACTTTCTATGATCTTATCTTTCCTTTATTTATCTTCATGACAGGAGTTTCCGTTGTTTTATCCCTGACCAGGCGCCGGGGGGCGGTCGATCGGGCCAGTACTGTAAAACATATTCTCAAACGCACCGCTATCCTTTTTCTAGTAGGGATAATCTATAATCACGGTCCAACCATCACGCTTAGTATATCGGATATCCGTATAATGGGAGTATTACAGCGCATTGCGCTGTGCTATATGTTTGCTTCATTGATGGTTTTATATACCCGACCAAAAACCCAGACTGTAACTGTTGTTGGTATTCTGGCCTTTTACTGGGCGGTAATGAGGTTCGTACCAGTACCCGGCTATGGCCCGGGGATATGGACGGAACAAGGGAACCTCGCTCGTTATATCGACAACCTTTTGCTCCCGGGCAGTCTGTTCCACGGGACTTGGGACCCGGAGGGCCTTTTAACTACAGTGCCGGCATTCGCGACATGCCTGTTGGGGGTTTTAGCGGGATATAGTCTGAAAAAATGGAAAGGTTTTCGTGGCCGGGAGCTAAGCGCGGCGGGACGTGCCCTCTACCTGCTGGTTGGTGGTATTGTGCTGACCATATTAGGGATCTGGGCTAATTCAATATTCCCTATCAATAAAAATCTCTGGACCAGCTCTTATGTGCTATTGACGGGAGGCCTTTCGAGTATACTGTTAGCAGCCTTTTACTGGATGATCGACATACGTGAACAGTGGGCCCCTGTATTCCCCTTTATTCTTATAGGAATGAATTCGATCATTATTTACCTGGCTGTCAGGTTTATTCCGTTCAATGTGATCGCCTCGTGGATAGTGACATTAAACCACTATTTCAGCCTGGGGCGGAGTGAATCACTAATTGCTGCTGTTGCAGAGCTTGGCATTGAAGTTATACTGCTTTTCTGGCTCTATCGAAAAAGGATTTTTATCCGCATCTGATCCTATTGATCCTTACTAGGCAATTCGAAATTATCCCGGTTCCGTTATATCTAATTCAATAATGTTTTATCTTGATTGCAGGAAAATATTATTATTCTATAGAAAAAACAAATGATTGGGTACTTTTTAATAATTGGGCAAGCAAACGGAAAAGGCCCCTGGCACTTATCTGCAGGGAAAAACAGAATTTTTAAAAAACCTAACGATTGAACTGATTTGAACAAATTTCCCAACTGACTATATTAAATTAGGATGGGGGCAATGACGTGGCTACGATTAATAAACCTTTCTCCCGGCTGATCAAAAGCGTCGTATTCGTTTTGGCGATGGCGATAGTTTTGTGCGGGCTGCAGCCGGTTACCCTTGCCCAGACCAAAACTACCCCGGGGGGATTGACCATTACCTGGTATAGTGCCAAAAGGCTGGTCTACTCCGACACCGAAACCAAAAAATCTAGTGATGGCAGGTTACTCAACAGTATGTTGAACCAGGCGATGAATGTCGGGGCTAAGACCACGGTAGCTATTGATACGGCCAAATCAAACCAGGCCTATAATAGTCAGGATCGCTCAGTTCGCCTGGGAAGTGAACCAATTAACGAGCTTAGCTTTGATTTGACCAAATGGATGCCCGCTCTTGCTATTCCGCCCGCAATGGAGCTCCGTGATAAATATGTCTGGGGTGAAGTCACCGGTTATATCAGAATGCCTCGTACCGGTTATCTGATTATTAACCAAATCAACGATACCCCGGCCGACTTCGTATTTGAAACCATGGGGACCGATTACGGACAATGGACCAACGTAAATGATCCCAGCGACAGGCGCATAGTTCAAAATGAAGCTGCTGATAAATGGGTATTCGAAGAAGGCACCATGATACCCTTCCGCATGTGCATAGGAAATATCGGGATGGATCCTTCAGACCCCGACCAGAAATTTAAACTTAAACTAGTTACCTTTATAGGTATGGAAGACAAAGGAGAGCCGGTTGGCATGGACGCGTTCTATGCCAATGTGGGCCTTGACCAAATGAAGGAGTCGTTTTTTTTCAACCCAAAGGATTTCACCCTTCGCTTTGATTCTGCCAACGTGAACTTCCCGGTTGATAGTTATGAATACGGGATTTATAATGGTGTACTCACCACATCCATGGTACATAAGGCCAGCGGCTTTCAGACCTTGCATCTGGGCATAAACCATTTGACCCCCGATAGCGGAACAATTATTGTGCGTTCTAAAGATCAATTTACAGGCCCGTATATCGAGCTTGGTATTGCTTCTTTGGCCCCCCCGCAGAAGGTGGCCCTGACCCGCCGGACCTCGACCGCCGCTTATCTGTCCTGGGAGGTTCCCGACCAGGAGGTACCGGAGGGTTATAAAATAAAATACGATATTTACCGCCGATATATTGGCGAACTGGCTGATCAGAGTTTCCTACCCACGGAGAGCGGCGGAGAATTTGGAAAGGTTGGTTCTACCACCAGTCTTACCTACACCGATCAGGGGCTGGATCCTAATGCTCTTTATGAATACTATGTTATAGCCGGATATCCTACCGGTTTTTCTTTCCCCTCTGATAAGGTCAGGTCAGATGCGGTGGACATGGAAGGATTGCCTTATACCCCTCAAAACCTGACTGTTGTGGGGAACCAATCAGCCAATAAGGTCGATCTGAACCTCAGATGGACCGCGTCATACTCTCCGCCGGGTATCAAAGAATATGTCATTTACCGGCTGAGAAACCGCCCGCCTGAAGTCTACCAGAGCAGAGAGGTAACCGACGAATCCGGTCAGACCAGCTATGTTATGGGCGAGGCCAAGGAGGTGATCCCCCAGGAGATCGCCCGGACGGTGTCCCCGAATTATATTGACAGCGGTCTGGACCTGGGTGATCAATGTGATTATTATGTACAGGCGATCGATAAAAAGGGGGCCAAGTCCCGAATCAGTCCCCGGGTCAGTATAAGTGTTGTTGGAGTGATCCCGCCCACCGCACCCCGCGATCTCAAGGTTGGTGATGTACAGCGGCAGGGTGAAAATACTGAGTATGTATTTCCGGAAAGCAACCGCTTCAGAAATGCAGTGCTGGGACCTGAGCGGGAGGTAGTCCTGCGCTGGTTGCCCTCAACCGACAACTCCAAAGTGGTCGGGTACAATGTCTACCGGGTGCAGTACGGCAATTCTACAGCATCAGCCAATCCCAAACCTGCCAATTCTCCAGTACCGAACCAGATCAAGGTGGATCCGTCGTCCGATGCAGCCAACCGGGGCATGGGCAGAGACGCAGCGGGGACCAGCACCAAGACAGATCCGGTAGTTCCCGGCAACGATAGGCCTTTACTGGGTACCACCAAGGATACGACCTTTGTGGACAAGGGGCTGGAGTTCGGCTCGGCCTATGAATACTATGTAGAAGCGGTGGACGATGACGGGAATAAAGTTGGTGATTCGGTATTTGTAGGTACCAAGAAATCTACGCTAGCCGGGTGCACTATAACCGGCGCCGGGGACGTAGACCTTGACCCTGTGTTTGCCTATTACCACAATGATTATACACTCCAGGTCGATAATGCAGTAAAATCCATCAGCCTGTCAACCGAAAAAACCGATCCACAGGCTACGGTGACCGTCAACGGGAAACGAGCTGAAGGCGATAAATTTGGTCCGCTGGCCCTGGAACCCGGTGAGAATACCTTTTTGATCGAGGTGGAACCACGTTCCGCTGACACCAGATATACAGTGCCCGAAACTATGAGCTATTCCTTGAAGGTAACCCGGACCAATACGGCTAACCCTCCGGTCCTTACCCTGCCAGCCAGCGCAACGGTCTTAAATGAAGGCAGCGCCTACAAAGCAGTGGGCCACATCAAATTCAAGGACGATTTAGTCTGGACGGGAACAGTCGATTACGGCGACGGGACCGGAGCCCAGGCGTTGGCGGTCAAGGCGGATGGATCCCTGAGCCTGGAGCATACCTATCTCGATAACGGCAAGTACAAGATCAACGTTAGTTTCCGATATCAAGACCTGGGTTTGATCCAGGGAACTGTGGATGTCACAGTAGAGAATGTGGCCCCCGCTCTGATCAGCGAAGGAATTCAGGATGAGATCACCGTACA
>JBLMZJ010000141.1:0-14660 GCA_050258735.1 Deltaproteobacteria bacterium
CCTCCTGAATATCTCACGTTTATTGCCATGTTTCGGTACGCCAATTTTTGGCACTAGATATATGCTTCGCTAGCTGATAATAAAATCCTTCCTTTTTAGTCAAATTACTATTGATCAATTGTATTAAAGTTTTCAGATAAAATAACAGGAAGCCTTCCCCATGGGAAGGCTTCCTGTCTCATTTGATTTGATAACCTTAGAATCCTTTGCTGAGATTTTTGGGCAGAATCACCCGGGTAAATTTCACCATACGGTAGACGGCGGGTATCACCGGTCCTTTGTCATTTATCGTCCCGCCGGTATCGTAAGCGCTGTCCGGCAGGACCCGGCGCACTCCGTTTAAATGGTCACCATACCAGTTGTTGAGACCGGACAGGATGCCGATGGCGGTGGGATTCCCCTTGAGGGTCCCAATGATGCGGGGCTTGCCGTTTATATTACCTATGTATATGGCCACGTGTCCAATATGACGGTTGCCGGTATTGGCGGTGGTCCAGAAGGTGAATATGTCGCCGGGTCTGAGCTTATCTGCGCCGTACAATACTCCGTTGCGGCAGCTCACCCCTGATACTGCGCGTCCTACAGTGCCATAATTGCGCGAGGCGGTGGTGATGGAGTAGCCAAAGTCCTTGTAGACCATGGATACGAACTGCGAACAGTCGCAGTAACCGCTAGTGGCATATTTGCTGTGGCCGTAAACGATGAATCCGTACTCCATATACCATATGGCCCGTCCCACGAGGCTGTTGGCCAGGGTCTTCTGGTAGCTGCTGCGAAAAGCATCGACTATCGGTTTTTCATCCTTGTTGTAGCTGGCCAGAGAGGAGCCGCTGGCGGACAGGGCCTGGGCCCGGGGCGGGGCGGCCGTAATGGCTGCGCCGATCAGGAATATCGTCATTATTGCTGATAACAATCTTCTGCCAGTAGTAATGCGATGTTTCATGTCTTACCTCCAAATGGCTTCTTTTTGATCACTGTGGTGATAATGGCGGATTTAACCTCCTCTTAGGCCAAATTCGGCAGGGAGATTTAACTTCCTCTTGGTAAATATGGGCATAAGTGATGATTATGGAGCGGAAGGAGGGTCATATCCACCGATTTTATGGGTGTTGCGGATTTGTTCCACTTTTGCTTCAGTAAATAGTGTTTATAGAGGGGTATATTTCCTGATGGAAGCTATAGGGAGTACGGTCATGAATATATGGTCAGGCTGGATAAGATGGGCAAGGGTTCTTGACTGATGGAAAATGTGGTGGGTGGTGGGGTTATTTCTCGTTTGACTTTTGTAATCTGATATAACAAAAAACTGTGTAAGACACCGGAATAGTTTATTGTTATATGCGGGCGGATATGGCCGCTCCTTGCCATCCATGGCACCGCGGCACTAGTCCGTCACTGGACGTCGCATCGCTCCTGCAGCAACGGAGCAATTAATCACAAGGGGAAGATTGCCGCGTTGCGCTCGCAATGACAATTTGGATTGCCCCAACCCTTTATTAGAGCGCATGTGAAAAGCCCGGGGTCGAGGCGTACCAAACACACGTCGACTGAGCGGGCTTTTTACATAACAATGATATTCGCTATTTTGGTCGGTCTGCATAATTAGGCGCTTTTGCCGCCGGGCAGTACCCTCTTTAACATACCCATCACCAGCTGGGTCTCCTCCAGACGGAAGAGCACAATGATCACTACGTAGACGGCGATGCCGATGCCCATCCCGACACTGACCATGATGAGCTGGTTTAGCTTGGGAGCCCAGTGCAGCAATGGGGTCAGTCCGGAGATGATGAACTGGACTACGAAGTACATAGCCACCGAGGCGCCGGTGGATATGATCACACTGCGCATTATCCTAACGCCGTCGATGGATTTGAGACGCAGCTTGAATACAGCCAGCAGCAGAAGCAGATTGGTGATCCCGGAGATGGTGAAAGCCAGGGCAAGTCCGCCGTGCTGCATGGATTTTATCAGCCACAGCGAAGCTCCGAGGTTTACTCCGACCGAGACGATCGCTACCACTACCGGGGTTATGGTGTCCTCCATGGAATAGAAGACCCGGTTCATGATCTGCAATGAGCTGTAGGCAAAAAGGCCCATCGAATACCATAGGAGAGCTATCGCGGTAGCATGGGTATTAGAGGCCGTGAACTGCCCTTGCTGGAAGAGCAGCTGGACGATAGGTTCGCGCAGGGCTATAAGACCTACTCCGGCCGGTATGCTGATCAGCATGGTCGCCCGCAGACCGAGCGAGAAGGTCCGCCGAAAGGCGGGGATCTCCTTGCGGGCCATCTGTGCGGTCATAGTCGGGAATATCACGGTGGCGATGGAGGTCCCGAATATGCCTACTGGGAGCTGCATGATGCGCTGGGACAATTTCAGCGCGGAGATGGAGCCTTCGGCCAGGCCTGAGGCCAGGTTCTGGGTTATGAACAGGTTGATCTGGCTGACCGAGAGCCCCAAGAGCACCGGAGCCATCAGGTATATTATCTGCTTAAAGCCGGGATGTTTATAATCCCAGTTGAAGGAGTAGCGCAGGCCGGTCTTCATCAAGGCCGGTATCTGCACGACAAAACCGAAGGCTGCACCGGTGACCACGCCGATGGAGAAGGCCATTATGCCCCACTGGCGGGCCATGAGGATACCTACGCCGATGATGCCAACGTTATACAGGACTGCTCCCAGGGCAGGGGTGGCAAAATGCTGCTTGGAATTCAGCACTCCCATGGAGATGCCGGAGAGAACCATGAAGAAGGTCTGGATGAACATGACCCGGGTGAGCATTATAGTCAGGTTGATATAGTCCGGCGGCAGATCCGGGGCCAGCAGCATGATGAGCGGTCGGGTATAGATGACACCGGCAGCGATCAGGATAAGGCAGAAGGTCACGGTGTAATTGAAGACGATGCTGGCTACCTTCCAGGCCTCGTCATCTTCATTATTGGCCATATAGCGGCTGAAGACCGGTATGAAGGCGGTGCTGAGGGCTCCGCCCACCATGAGCATGTAGATAAGATCCGGTACGGAAAAGGCTGCGTTATAGGCGTCGGTAACATAGCTCTGGCCAAACCAGGTATAGATGACCATCTCCCTGACAAATCCCAGTATGCGGGCGATCAGAGTGGCTATCATCACGAACCCGGCTGCGCGTACAATACTCTTACCAGTAGTCATTCAGTTAACCCCTTATCAAAATATCAATCCTACTATAAATCAATTTTGGGTGCTTGTATAGCGTTTCTCCTCGAATAGTGTACTATCCCCGCTATCAGAATAATTCCCGGGGACCGTAGTCCGCCGGGAATTATTTGAATGCATATTTTAATGTGAAGGATGCCGTTTAGCTCTTGACCTCCTGGAGGGCGCGATCAAAATGCTTGCGGTTGTTGAACTCGGCCTGTTTGCCGGCGTTCCACTGGTCTACCGGTCGGAGGTAACCCACGATGCGCGAGTAGACCTCGCAGACGGTGCGCTTGCCCTCAGCGGCGCAGATGGGGCAGGTGCTGTTCTCGCCGCTGATATAGCCGTGGCTGGGACAGATGGAGAAGGTCGGTGATAGTGTGAAATAGGGCATGCGGAACTGCTGACAGACCTTCTGCACCAGCTTCTTGGTCGATTCCACCGAGGGCACCGACTCGCCCAGGAAGATGTGGAACACCGTGCCGCCGGTATATCTGGTCTGCAGTTGATCCTGTATGGACATGACCTTAAAGAGGTCGTCGGAAAACCCTACCGGCAGTGCGGTGGAATTGGTGTAATAGGGCTCCGCTCCGCGACGGTATTCGGCTTCATTGGCTACTATGATATCCGGGAACTCGGCCTTGTCTTTGCGGGCGATGCCGTAGCTGACACCCTCGGCCGGGGTCGCTTCTAAGTTATAGATATTGCCGGTCTCGTCCTGGAACTGCATGAGCTTGTCTCGCATGAAATCCATCACCTCGGTGGCGAAGTCCATGCCCGCCTCGGAGGCGATGTCACAGCCCAGGAAGTTCTGGCAGCACTCGTTCATGGCAATCAGGCCGATGGTGGAGAAGTGGTTCTTCCAGTAATCGCCGAAGCCGGCCTTGACATTGCGCAGGTAGAACTGGGAGTAAGGGTACAGCCCCGCCTCGGTCAGGCTCTCCAGTATCTTACGCTTGATTTCGAGGCTCTCCTTGGCCAGTTCCATGACCCGGGCCAGGCGCTCGAAAAAGTCCTCGCGGTCCCGGGCCAGGTAACCCAGGCGGCTCATATTTATGGTAACCACGCCTATGGAACCGGTCAGAGGATTGGCGCCGAAGAGTCCGCCGCCGCGTTTGCGCAGCTCGCGGTTGTCCAGGCGCAGGCGGCAGCACATGCTGCGGGCGTCCTCCGGATTCATGTCGGAACCGATGAAGTTGGAGAAATAGGGGATGCCGTATTTGGCGGTCATCTCCCAGATCTTTTCGTATTCGGGGTTGTCCCAGTCGAAGTCCTCAGTGATGTTGTAGGTGGGGATAGGGAAGGTGAAGACCCGCTCTTCCATGTCGCCCTCCATCATCACCTCCGCGAAGGCCCGGTTGAACATGTCCATCTCCGCCTGGAAATCTCCGTAGGTCTCGTCCATCAGCTTACCGCCGATGACCACCGGTTCATTCTTCATGAACTCGGGCACCTTGAGGTCCAGGGTCACGTTGGTGAAGGGAGTCTGGAAACCCACCCGGGTGGGTACGTTCATATTGAAAACAAACTCCTGTAATCCCTGTTTGACCTGCTTGTAGTCCAGGTTGTCATAGCGGATGAAGGGTGCCAGCAAGGTATCGAAATTGGAGAAAGCCTGGGCACCGGCCGCCTCACCCTGCAGGGTGAAGAAGAAGTTGACGATCTGGCCCAGGATGGAGCGGAAGTGCTTGGCCGGTCCGCTGGCTACCTTGCCGCGCACGCCTTTGAAGCCCGCGATCAGCAGATCGTGGATGTCCCAGCCCACGCAGTACACGCCCAGGATGCCCAGGTCGTGGATATGGAAATCGCCGGAGGTATGCGCGTCGCGCACCTCGGGCGCATAGATCTTGTTGAGCCAGTACTGGGATACGATCAGGGAGGATATGTGGAAGTTCATACCCTGAAGGGAATAGGTCATATTGGAATTCTCCCGCACGCGCCAGTCGTTGCGTTCCAGATAATCCCCGATTATCTTGTTGTTGAACAGCAGGTGTCCGGCCTCGCGGATCTCCTCGTGCTGCTTGCGGTAGAGTATATAGGCTTTGGCGGTCTTGTAATGGCCGTTCTTGACCAGGACTTTTTCTACCAGATCCTGAATGCCTTCTACGGTAGCTACTTCGTCCTCGTCTATATACTGGGCGATCTCTACGACTTTATCTGTTAACTCCTCAGCGGTATGGTAATCCTTGCCGCCCACAGCCTGGGCTGCCTTCCATATCGCCTTGGTGATCTTTTCTTTTTCAAAGGGTTCGATCCTGCCATCTCTCTTTTTGATTACACTAATGTCCAATAACTTTTCCCCCTTGCACCACAACATATATGGTTTATTTTTTTCTGACCACTAAATCTTGTGGTTCTATTATAGAAAAACGCTTTTATGGATGCAAACCCTTTTTGGGTCTTTATGACGATTTTTGTTGGATATATTTTAAGACAAGCCCACTATCTTTAGTTTTTAAAATAATCAGAAAAATATAAAAGCGGGGATATTCTCCCAGCTCTTTATAGGCTATTGGTATTATAAAGGTCCCATTGTCTTACCTGAGAAGCGACCTCCAACTCCATATTGTGCTGCCAAACTTACATGCTATTAAGCAGTTACATCCAGAACCAGATCCCAAATATAACTACTTCGCTGGTTATCCTTTAACAACCAGCTATAGTCCTCGCCGAAATATGCTCCTTCCATGATCCGGGACCACTTTTTGATCTCACCGTTGATCATTTCTTTGGCTTTGCTCACGGTTTCTCTAGCTTTGATTATTTTCTCGAGCGAAGCCTGTGCTTTCTCCACAGTAGTAACATCCAGCTTATCGACCCCCAGATTTTTTGGCCGCATCGCCGTCAGGGCATTCCATATCTTGTCCAGGGTATCAGCGCTCTCCTCTTGCAGTTTTGAGTGGTTCTGCCGGGCCTTGAGTTTCATGTCAGTTATATAATCAATGAATTGGGCATCAGAATCCTCGTCATGTATAAAACGTCCCGTGTCAAATCCGTCACGCTGGTAATCAGCTGCTACCGCTCCCACATCAGTGGACCCAATAGGCTCCCAATGTCCTTTAGCCTGAGGCAGGCCCAACTTCTCGCGGATCTTATTTTCGGTTTCCAGAGCATTGCGCTCCATATCGGCCCGGATAAGATTGATCTCCCGCTGGATGACCGACCGGTCTGCTTCAGTCAAGGTATTGTCTAACGCTTTGACAGTAAGTTCCTGCATACGCTGCAGACACGCATCAGCCTTTTGCAGTCCGGTATCGGTTATTTGCAGCAGCATTATATTGCTTTTCGCGAAAGTGGTTACTTCTCGGATCTTGGCGCGCATTGCGTCAGTCAACCCGAAACTGTCGGAGGATTTATGCATTGATATCAGGTTACTGAGCGGTTTAGTAACCTGGTTTGGCATAAGGCTGTTGGCATAACAGGTGTGAATTTTGTTCAGGGTTACCTGCATAGGATCTCCCCCGGATTCGATTATATAGATTTAATATACCACGTGTTAATTAATGGTTCAACTGGGTTCCAAAAGAAATAACCGGGAATGTCTGGTACATCCCCGGTTATTAAGTACAAGCGTTTACTTCAATTTCCTATTGAGCATGGCCTGAACGGTCAGGGGCAGGCCGAACAGCTTGATGAAGCCTTCAGCATCCTTCTGGTTGTAGATCTCGTCTACGCCGAAGGTGGCCAATTCTTCGTTATATAGCGAATAGGGTGACCAGGAGGCCACAGCGGTGGCGGTGCCCTTGTAGAGCTTGACCTTGACGGTTCCTGTAACCGTCTTCTGAGTCTCTTCCACAAAGGCATCCATGGCCATCTTGAGCTTGGAGAACCAGTTGCCATCATAGACCAGCTCGGCATACTTGAGGGCCATACCCGCCTTGAACTGCAGGGTTCGGCGGTCCAGGGTCAGCCGCTCCAGCTCGGAATGAGCGGCATACAGGATGGTGCCGCCGGGGGTCTCATAAACGCCGCGGGACTTCATGCCGACCAGTCGGTTCTCCACGATGGAGACTATGCCTACGCCGTTGGCTCCGCCCACTTTGTTCAATTCCTCCAGGAGCTCTACCGGTCCATACTTCTGACCGTTGATGGATACCGGGGTACCCTGCTCGAAACCTATCTCCAGGTAAGTGGGCTGATCGGGTGCCTTCTCCGGGGGTACGGTCAGCACGTATACTCGGTCCAGGGCCTCGTTGGCCGGGTCTTCCAGCTCGCCGCCCTCATGGGAGATGTGCCAAATGTTACGGTCACGGCTGTAGATCTTCTCCTTGGTGACCGGCACCTCTACCCCATGGGAATTGGCATAGTCGATGGCGTCTTCCCGGGATCGAATGTTCCATTCCCGCCAGGGGGCCACAATCTTCACATCAGGTTTAAAGGCACGGGCGGTCAGCTCGAAGCGCACTTGGTCGTTGCCTTTGCCGGTAGCGCCGTGAGCCACGGCTTCGGCTCCCTCTTTCTCCGCTATTTCAATCATCTTCTTGGCGATCAGGGGACGGGCGAAGGAGGTGCCCAGGAGGTATTTGCCTTCGTAAATGGCCCCCATCTTCAGTACCGGGAAGATATAGTCGCGGACGAATTCCTCGCGGACGTCTTCTACGTATACCTTGGATGCTCCTGATTTTATAGCCTTCTCCCTGACCGGTTCCAGTTCCTCACCCTGTCCCAGGTCGGCGCAGAAGGCGATCACGTCATAACCATAATTCTCCTTCAGCCAGGGAATGATTATCGATGTGTCCAGTCCGCCTGAATATGCCAGCACTATCTTCGCCATGTTGATCCTCCTATTTATCCAGTAGTTTTATTTATTCTAAATAATGATGCCTAAAAAAACCACGAGTAATTCTTGATGTTGTTCCGCTCCTGCCAGCCCATCTTTTCATAGAAGACCTGGGCCCCTGTGTTATCGGTATAGGTGTAGAGATCTACCCGGGGCGCTCCCTGTTCTTTCAGATGATCCAGGGCGGTCTGCAGCAGGGCCTGACCAATGCCCCGACGGCGGTGATCATTATTTACACAAAAGTGATAGATCGCCGCCCGCCAGCTGTTGTAAGCGCCCATCACCGTACCGATGATCTCGGTGCCGGTGCAGGCTACCAGCATACTGCCCGGGTTGGTTTTGATAAAGCGTTCTACGTTCTCATAGGAATCGACTACTACTGATTTGATCTCGTCTATATCCTTCCACAGGTCAAGGATGGCAGCGATATCTTCCGGACCGGCGGCCCGGATCTGCCAATACCCCATTGTATTTCCTCCCCTGTGTTAAAAGTTGTTACATGGTCAGAGCCATGATGGCCTTGTGGGCATGCAGGCGGTTCTCCGACTCATCGAATACCGCGGACTGCGGCCCGTCCATGACCTCATCGGTTATCTCCTTGCCGCGCTTGGCCGGCAGACAGTGCAGCACGATGGCGTCCTTGTTAGCCAGACTCATCAGTTGGGAATTGACCTGGTACTTGAGGAACTGCTGCTCCTTCTCTTCGGCCTGGTCTTCCTGGCCCATGCTGGCCCATACGTCGGTGTATACGGCATCGGCTCCCTTGACCGCTTCGATCGGGTCCTGCACCACCCAGAGTTTGGCTCCGGTGGCAGCGGCGTCAGCCTGGGCCTGGGCCAGGACCTTCGCGTCAGGTTCAAAACCTGGTGGACAGGCAATAACAACGTTCATGCCCACCTTGGCACCGCCGAAGAGCAGCTCATGGGCCACATTGTTGCCGTCGCCGATGAAGGCAAGTGTCAGTCCCTTGAGATCCCCCTTGTGCTCGGCGATGGTCATCATATCACCGATGACCTGGGTGGGATGCAGCAGGTCGGTCAGACCGTTGATGATCGGAATGCTGGCCCATTTGGCCAGTTCCAGGACCTCGTCGTGATCAAAGGTACGGATCATAATGCCGTCCAGCATGCGGGACAGCACCAGAGCGGTGTCCTTGATGGTCTCACCGCGACCCAGCTGGATATCCCGCGGACTGAGGAAAAGGGCATGGCCGCCCAGCTGATACATGCCTACCTCGAAAGCCACCCGGGTCCGGGTGGAGGACTTCTGGAATATCATGCCCAGGGTCTTTCCGGCCAGGTAATGGTGGGGTATCCCACGCTTTTGGAGCTTCTTGATCTCCGCTCCCACCTGCAGCATATATTGGATCTCTTCTGGAGTAAAATCGTGGATCGAGAGAAAGTCCCTGCCCCTTAACGAATTGTTCAACTCCATCATGTCGCGCCACTCCTTTTGTTTAAATCTATTTTATGACCGGTCACTCCGGGGGGCATCATTTTGTTCCTTTCTCTCCGCCGAGATTTACTCGTGATGCCCCTTTAGTTGTCATAATTTACTTGAGCTACTCATGCCACTCGGCCAGGGCTTCCTTCAGCAGTGCCAGGGCCTGGTCGATCTCCGCCATGCTGACGGTCAGGGGCGGCACCAGCCGTAGGATATGCGTTCCGGCCGATAGCACTAAAAGGCCTTTGGCCATGCAGATGTTTATCAGTCCTTTGACCTCCCGGTCAAAGTCGACACCCAGTATGAGCCCCTTGCCCCGGACCTTCTGGATCCGGTTATCCCCGATCTCGCTCAAGGCTTCTATCAGGTAATCGCCTTTTTTGATCACGTCCTGCAGAAACTCGGGCTGGCTTAGGATGGAGATCACCTGGTTCCCAACCGCGGTCGCCAGGAAGTTGCCGCCGAAGGTGGAGGCATGATCACCAGGCGCGAAGCCGCTCGAAGCTTTCTCATTGGCCAGCATGGCCCCGATGGGGAAGCCTCCGCCCAGACCTTTAGCCAGGGTCACGATGTCCGGTGCCATGCCGTATCCCTGGTAGGCAAACAGGAAACCGGTCCGGCCCATGCCCACCTGCACCTCGTCGAATATCAACAGTATATCATTATCGTCGCAGAGTTTCCGCAAATCCAGCAGGAACTGGGACTCCGCCGGATTGATCCCGCCTTCGCCCTGGATGGGTTCCGCCATAATGGCAGCGGTTTTCGCGGTTATGGTCTTCTTGACCGCCTCCAGGTCGTTGAAATCGGTATGGATAAAACCTGGACACAGCGGGTTGAAGCCTTCCTGGTACTTCTTCTGGCCGGTGGCACTCACCGCAGTCAGGGTCCGGCCGTGGAAGGAGTTGTTGAAAACGATGATCTCATTCTTCTCTATCCCCCGCCGGTAGAAATGCTTGCGGGCCAGCTTGATGGCGGCCTCGTTGGCCTCGGCGCCGCTGTTGCAAAAGAAGACCTTATCCATGCCCGAGGTCTTGACCAGCTTCTCGGCCAGTTCCACCTGGGGCTGGATCCAATACAGGTTGGAAGTATGCCACAGCTCATGGGCCTGCCGGTCCAGGGCCTCCACCAGTATCTCCGGGCTGTGTCCCAGCGCACAGACGGCGATGCCGCCCACGAAGTCCAGGTATTGTTTGCCGTCGGCATCCCAGAGATAACTGCCCTGGCCCTTGACCGGGGCGATGGGGAACCGTCCGTAGGTATTCATAACATATTGCTGGCCTTTGGCCATTATGTCTTGATTGTTCATTATTTTCACCTCATTTTATTCGTTTACTACCATTGTGCCGATGCCCTGACGGGTGAATATCTCCAGCAGAAGGGAATGGGGCACCCGTCCGTCGATTATGTGGGTGCGTCCTACTCCTCCCTTGACCGATTCCACACAGCAGTCCACCTTGGGCAGCATGCCCCCGGCTATAGTGCCGTTCTTGATCAGTTCATCCACCTCGGAAATGGCCAGGGTGGAGATCAGGGATTCGGGATCGCCCGGGTCCTTGAGCAGTCCAGGTACGTCAGTCAAAAGCACCAGTTTGTCGGCTTTGATGGCTACAGCAATGGCTGCTGCCACCAGATCGGCGTTTATGTTATAGGTCCCCTGCTCCGGGCCGATGCCGATAGGAGCAATGACCGGGATATATCCGTTATCGATCATGGTCTCGATGATGCCGGGATTGATTTTGGTCACCTGTCCGACAAAGCCCATCTTTCCATTAGGGTCAATGGGTTCGGCTTCGATCAGATGATCGTCCTTCCCGGATATGCCAATGGCGCGGCCGCCGCTGGCATTGAGCCCGGAGACGATCTCCTTGTTGACCTTACCGCCCAGTACCATCTCAACGACTTCCATGGTTTGCGCATCGGTCACGCGGAGGCCGCCCACAAATTCGCTTCTGATGTCCAGACGCTTCAGCATCTGGTTGATCTCCGGCCCCCCTCCATGAACTACGATGGGATCCATACCGACATATTTCATCAGCACGATATCCTGCATGACCTTCTCTTTGAGCTGGTCTTCCACCATGGCGGCACCGCCGTATTTGATCACGACCCGTTTGCCGTAAAAATCTTTGATATAGGGCAGAGCCTCAACCAGTATCTCCGCCTTTTCTAAAGGTGTGGTAACCATTTAATCCCCTCCCGTCAGGCCGACTAAAATAGCGAATCTCAGATCTTTTCTGCTAACCGCTTTATATCTATTTAGGTCCGGTAGTCGGCGTTGATGCTGACGTACTCATAAGAAAGGTCGCATCCCCAGGCGGTGGCTTCACAACTGCCGGCCTTCATGTCGAAGGTGATGACCACCTGGGCCTTATCCAGTTCAGCTTTGGCGGCATCCTCATCAAAGGGCAGGCCCATACCATTTGCGGCCACCTGCACCTTACCCAGATACATATCCACCAGGCCCGGGTCAAAATCGGCCCCGGAATAACCGGCTGCAGCCAGTGCGCGTCCCCAGTTGGGATCCTTGCCAAAGACCGCAGCTTTGACCAGGTTGGAACCCACCACTGAGCGGGCGATGGTCCTGGCGTTCTTTTCATCAGCGGCATTGGTGACCTTGATCTCCAGCAGGTGATTGGCCCCCTCGCCGTCTGCCGCTATCATCTTGGCCAATTCTATGTTCACATAATTGAGGGCTTCTAAAAACTCAGCATACTCCTCCGATTTCTCGTTATCGATCAGGGGAGTCTTGGCCATGCCGTTGGCCAGTATCAGCATCATGTCATTGGTGGAGGTGTCCCGGTCCACACTGATCATGTTGTAGCTTACGTCAGCCGCGGCTTTTACCATTTTTTGTAAACATTCGCTGCTTATATCAGCATCTGTTGTGACAAAGGCCAGCATGGTCGCCATATTGGGATGTATCATGCCCGAACCCTTGGCAATGGCCCCGATGCGCACCGGTTGACCATTCAGTTCAAACTCCACCGCTATCTCCTTGGGCTTGAGGTCGGTGGTCATAATGGCCAGGGCAGCGTTGTGGCTTCCAGTCCGGGTCATGGTCAGTACCGCCTCACCTATCCCGCCCTCGATCCGGTCCATGGGCATGGGCACCCCGATCACTCCGGTGGAAGCTACCAGAATATCCTGGGGCTTGATCGCCATCCCCATTATCTCGGCAGTGATCATAGCCATAGATATGGCGTCCTGCATACCTTGCTCACCGGTACAGGCATTGGCATTGCCGCTGTTGACCACGATAGCCCGGGCCACTCCGTCCTCCAGGTGTTTCCGGCAGACGTCGACACAGGCGGCGTGCACCTTGTTGGTGGTGAAGACTCCGGCGGCCTTTGCCTTGCAATCGGAATAGATCACAGCGACATCCCGCTTGTCTTTCTTTTTTATTTCAGCCATCACTCCCGAGGCCATGTAGCCCTTGGGACTGGTCACTCCTCCGTTTTCTAAGATCTTGATCGCTTTCACTTTAACCTTCCCCCTAAATAGATGTCCGAGATTTTGTTATTAAGCCACAGATTTACACGGATTTACACAGATTTTATTTAAGGTGTTAATTAACAAGTGCTCCTCTATGCTTATTATTGTGACATTAGTTGATTTCGTTATTTTACCTTTAGATTAACTTGTTTCCCTACCCATCATTGGTGTGCCCTCTTGAACATTATGATCCACAAATCTTAATCTTACCTCGTTTATCAATAATCTGTGTTAATCTGTGGTTAAAAAACTCGTTCCCCTTCTACGGATGGACCCCTGGCATCTTCAGGCCGGTGGTCTCATCAAAGCCCAGCAGCAGGTTCATGTTCTGCAGGGCCTGCCCGGAGGCTCCCTTGGTCAGGTTATCCAGGGCCGATATCAGGATCACCCGCCGGGCGGCTTCGTCTACATAGATACCGATATGGACCTGGTTGCTGCCGTAGACCCACTTGGTATGGGGCATTACCCCCTCCGGCAGTACCTGGACAAAGGGCTCAGGCCCATAGGCGGCTTCCAGCACCTCTCTGACCTGGTTGCCGGCTGCTCCCTTCTGCAGCCGGGAATAGCTGGTGGTAAGGATGCAGCGGTTCATGGGTACCAGGTGGGGAGTGAATACCATCTCCACCGGCTGACCGCCGGCCAGGCTCAGTTCCTGGGCAATCTCCGGCCCCAGGCGGTGGTTCCCCACCCCATAGGCATGGATGCCTTCATTGACCTCGCAAAAATGGCTGGCCTCCTTAAGGGTCCGTCCGGCACCGGAGACACCACTCTTGGAATCAATGATGATCCCTTCACTCTCGATGACCCCTGCCTTGAGCAGCGGGGCCAGCGGCATAATGGCTCCGGTAGGATAGCAGCCCGGGTTGGCCACCAGGTCCGCCTGTTTTATCTTTTCCCGGTAGAGCTCGGTCAGTCCATAAATGGCCTGGGGCAACATCTCCGGGGCCTCGTGTACCTTTTCGTAGTATTTCTCATACAAGGCCGGGTCTTTTAAGCGGAAATCCGCGCATAGATCCACACATTTTATGCCCGCCTCCAGCATCTGCAGGGCTACCGGGACGGACAGCCCGTGGGGCAGAGCCAAAAATACTCCATCACAGCGACCGACCAGGTTCCTGGCTTCACTGGGTTCACAGATCAAGTCATAGTATCCAGTCAATTGGGGATAGAGGCGGTCAATTCTTCGACCTATATTCTCCGTGGAGAGGATCGCTGTCACTTCCAGCCCGTCATGCCCCGCCAGGAGCCTTAACAGTTCGGCTGCGGTGTAGCCATCGCCCACTATACCTACCTTTTTCATCCCGCCATCTCCCTTCTTTAATAGTTATAATAAAACATTTATAATTATACATAGCATTGCATAAAAATGCAACAATAATTTACTCAACTGTCACGGTAGACTAAAGACGTAATTTTTAATTTTAAATTCTTAATTTTTAATTAAGGTGTGCACCCTTCGGGTGCAATTACAGTTGTCGAAACGCTATTGTTTCAGCATCTAATGGTAACCTGTTGGGGGCCAGTAGGCAGATATCTGCCCTGAAAACAGTTAAGAAATGCGAAGCATTTTTACATTAATTTAAAATTCAAAATTAATAATTCAAAATTTCGCTTATTCCTTGCTGCGCTTCTTTAGTCTACTGCCCTACAATCAGCACCACCCGTCTAACGGGTGGTTTGCTCTGAGGCTATAAGCCTCTGTTACCGGCCAGCGTCTAAAGACGCTGGCTTTCACATTCGTTCAAGCTACTGTGCCTTTGCCACTTTT
>JBLMZJ010000142.1:0-7405 GCA_050258735.1 Deltaproteobacteria bacterium
ATCGACACTGAACTGGGTTTCAGTGGACTGTACGATGGTCTGTAAGCTCAGGGCTCTCAGGGTGGGATCATCGCCGATAAAGGTGATCTTACCATCATTTCCGGAGATAGCCGACCGGATGATCATGGTGCCGGGAACCACCTGTACGCCGCTGGAGCCAACTCCCCACGGGTCATAGCTTACAAAGCTGTTCTTGCCTACGGTCGAATCTACAATGTACTTCTGACCCAAGCCATTGTAGATGGCGTCATTCAGTTTGTCCTGAACTGAACCGATGGTATCGTTGTCTAACAATGTAACATAGGTCTTCTGACCGTCACCCTGCACCAGGTTCAATGTCTGGGGATTAGCCAGGATAAAATTGCCGGAGGAATCCCAGAACTCCTCGATGTCATAGAGCTTGGTGGTTGACAGAGCGACTTCACCGACGCGCTCTATCTTAGTAGCATTGAAATTATTAGAAATTATTCCCCATTGGGTAAGGCCGGGACCAACTGTAAAAGTTGCATTAGGATCTACTTTCATATCCAGGAAGTAGCTCACATTTAACCCGGTCATAGCAGTACTTAAATCGGAAATCTTCAGAGCCATAACGGCATCTTTCACCTGTGAAACTGTCGTCTGCATCAATCCGCTGACAGCTGTACCGGATGCGCCTAGTTCAAGTGTTATCCTTATATTTGCTATTCCGTTATTAAAATCCCCCATAGCCTGGAATGCACCAACTCCAGAGTCTACCGTAAAATGGAAAATCACCCCTGTTAGCAAAACGCCACTGGGGCCGGTGAAATTTTGCTGAATGGCAATAGAAAGACCGCTGTTAATATCAGTAATCCCTATTGTTGATAAATATCCTGCCGACCCGCCGCTTACAGTAACTGTCTCGTGTTTGATCCTCATGATATCAGTTTTCTGTACCTGGGCATCACCAGGAGTAGCGGTTATCTTTAACTGGTAGTTGCCACCGCCGGCTGCCTTCTGGCCAAACTGGTCGAGCTGGCGCAGACCGTCCCGCATAAAGACTCGGGTAGTGATCTGGTCAGTCGAGGTTAATGCCGAACTGGTACCATCCAGCAGGTTCTTGGTGTTGAACTGGGTGGTGTTGGCAATACGGTCGATCTCAGAAGTCAACTGGTCGATTTCCTTCTGGATCTGGGTGCGGTCCTGAGAAGTATAAGTACCGTTGGCAGCCTGTACGGCTAATTCGCGCATACGCTGCAGGATAGCATGGGTTTCATTCAGAGCACCTTCAGCGGTTTGGATAAAGGATATGCCGTCATTGGCATTGCAACTGGCCTGATCGAGACCTCTGATCTGGGATCTCATCTTTTCAGATATGGCAAGGCCCGCCGCATCGTCTGCAGCACGGTTGATGCGCAGACCCGAAGACAATTTCTCCAGTACCTTGTCCATGCTTTGGTTATTGATCACCAGCCTGTTATAGGTATTAAGTGCTGGTATATTGTGATTAATTAGCATTTCCTGCCTCCGTGCATTTCAAACCAGTTTTTCTATTTACAAAGTAACTTAGTAATTAGCAAGCAATCTATCCTTTAAATGTCCCGTAACCCAATATCTAGCTATTATTATCGTAGTTTCATATCAACTACTTTAATTTTCTTCTTTAAGTTGTTAGAACTATAGATTTTATCTGCAAAAAGGATGAGTGCCTAATGAAAGGGTGTTGAGGATGCTGAAGAAATATGAAATGCATTGAAGTTTCATTATGGCTTAATAAAGGTCAAGAACTGGGATAGGTTTAAGTTTACCACCATAAACCCTATAAACCAACAACGCGGGCAAACATAGAATCGCTATCTAATTAATCTAAATTATAATAGGCCCTGTTTGACTTTCAAAAACAGCCTTTTCGACAGTGGGAGGTGGCGGCGTTATGCCTCCACCCTTATTACTTGGGGAGCACATTATTTGAGCAGATCCAGCTGACGGTCGATCTCCTCTAGAATCGCCCCGGTGCTGGTTTCTACTTCGATCTTGACCAGGGCGGCATGGTCCATGGCCGTCGATCCCTTATTGATAATGATCATATCCTGATAGAAGGTGGAGAATTCCTTGACAAAACCAGCCAGGGGATAGACAGTTAGTGATGAACCTATCACCACCAGAACCCGGGCATCCAAGATCTGCTGCCGCGCATCCATATAATTCTGGATGGGCTCTCCAAAAAGCACCACATCGGGTTTCAACACCCCCCCGCACTCCGAGCAGTGGGGCACAGTCTGCGGGTAATCCTGTACATATTGACTGTCATAAATCGCCCGGCATCTGCTGCCTGTACAGACAAAGCGGTCAGCGGTCCCGTGTACGGCGATAACCTTTTTGCTGCCCGCTTTTCCATGCAGTCCATCGATATTCTGGGTGACTACCGCCTTGACCCTCCCCTTCTGCTCCATCCGCGCCAGCATCTTATGGGCATGGCTGGGTTCTACCGGCGGGAAATTGAAGTATTGACGATAGAATTCCCAGAAGGCCTCAGGCTGTCTATGGAAGGCATCAATATTTATTATCCGCATGACCCTGTCTTCCCCCAGAGTCCGGTATATGCCCTTTTCCCCTCTAAAATCGGGTATCCCCGCTTCGGTGCTGATCCCCGCTCCGGTCACCACTACGGTATTGTTGGAATTAGCCAGCACACTGACTGCGCGCTCAATGGCCGCCTTATTCAAAGCTATCACCTCCGTCGCCCTTACACTCAGATTAGCACAAAATATTTAAATACAGGTCTTTATTATTCCCCCGACTTGTCATAGACCTGATAAGGTCTTTCCCGGCCAGATTCAGATCGTCATATGGTTTTTGGGTCAAGCGGAATGCCGCGATCCCTCGTATCGGGAAATCGCCAGTTCACCCAACGCCCCCTAGAATGAACCTCAGGAGCCAGTCAGGCTTCCAAACCACGCAAAGGGAGGTGAAAAATATGGCTATTACCGCTACTCCAGTGGGTTCAGAACTGATCCTGGTCATGGACAACGGGATCGGGGCGTCTGGACAGCAGCTGGTCAAAAACCGTGTCTATTCCGATGTCAAGGCCAGCGCTGCCGATGCCGATCTGTATTCGGTAGCTCAGTCTCTGCTTGGTCTGCAGGAAAAGACCGGCCTGGCCGTTCAGCGCCGGAACCTGGTCGAGATCCAGAACATGTAATCCCTTAAACCTGCCAAATCTTAAAGAAAGGAGGATTTACCTATGGAACGCACCCTGGAAATGATCTTCAACACGGATCTGAGTAAGAAACAAACCATCCGGGTCAGCAATGCCAAAACCGACCTCACAGCCGCTCAGATCAACGCGGCCATGGACAACATCATAGCTAAAAATATCATCAGCGGCAGTACCGGCAGCCTTACCGGAAAGGCCGGCGCCCGGATCGTTACCCGTGATACCAGCGAGATAACCTTGATCTAATGTCCGAATTGCGGGCGGGATCACCCGCCCGCATTCCATGAAAGGAAGGTGCCGAAGGATGAACGACCTTCTTAACCTGATCGGTAATGTAGGCTTTCCTATCGCCGTAACAGCTTATCTGCTGATAAGGATCGAGAACAAGCTCTCTGAACTATCCGGCGCTATCAACGAACTGCGGGAAGCAGTGATAACACTGCCCGCCGCTAATATCCGAAATGGCTGTCTCCCCTCGCCTCAGGCCGCTGAAGGGTTCTTGGTCCCGCCATCTTGATAGCAGACCCGCAGCCTGCGGTTTGCAGCAAAATGCCCGCTGCCCCATGCAACGAGTGCTCAGGGCGCGGGCGTTATTGTGATCAGCCTTATTTATTACGATTACAAATCAGTTACCATCCCCGGCTGCTGCCGCCGCCGCCGCTGGAACCACCGTCGCCGCCGAAACCGCCTCCGCCAAAGCCTCCTCCACCGAAGCCCCCGCCGCCGAAACCGCCACCGCCATAATAGCCGCCGCCTCCGCCACGCCCGCCCCATCTCCTGCGGCTGGCAAAGATGATAAGCATGACTAGCAAGATACCTATGACCTCGATCCAGGATATCCCTTTGCCGGAATCCTGATAATCGCCGGATGAAACCCCGGTCAGCGGTGCCAGCTGTACATTATATTCCTTACCAACTTCCTGCAGGATAGCATTATAGGTCTTGATGATCCCTGACTCATATTTCCCCGCTTTAAAATCAGGTATCAGGTATTGATCCTGGATGCGGCCGGTCTTGCCGTCCGGCAGTATACCCTCCAGCCCGTACCCGACATGGATGCGGCTCTTTCTCTCCTGTTGGGCGACCAGCAGCAGGACACCGTTGTTCTTCTTTTTGTCACCGATCCCCCATTGCCTGAACAGTGTCTGAGCATAATCCTCGATGGCTGCTCCACCCATATCCTTCACGGTCACCACCACGATCTGCGCCCCGGTTTTTTGCTGAAGGCTCCGATTGTTCTCAATTATTGCATTCTCAGTTTCCGGGCTGAGCATGCCAGCCTGGTCCAGACAATAGAAATACCGCGGAGGGTCAGGAACCTTTATGCCTCCCATCGCTGTCCCCGCCAGCAGGAGCAAACATATCAGACTGATCAAAGCAACTGCCAGTTTTCGCACCTTATCCCTCGCCTTCATAATACCGGTCACCTAGAATTTCACCTGTGGCGCTGCCTTGGCGCCTTCTTCAGCCTGAAAATACTCGCGCGGCTCAAAACCGCCGATCCCGGCGATAATGCTGCCCGGGATCTTCTTGATACGAGTATTGTAACTGCGCACGGCATCATTATAATCCTTCCTGGCTACGGCCAGACGATTCTCAGTCCCGGCCAGTTCATCGGACAACTGCCGGAAGTTAGCATCTGATTTCAGCTGCGGATATCTCTCCACTACTACGAGCAAACGGGACAGCGCAGTGCTCAGTTCGGCATCGGCCTGGGCCTTCTCGCCGACCGTCCCTGCCCCGGCCAATTTGGCTCTGGCTTCGGCCACCTGGATAAATATCTGCTTTTCCTGACTGGCGAAACCCTTGGTGGTCTCCACCAGGTTGGGAATAAGGTCGGAGCGTCTCTGCAACTGGTTTTCCACCTGACTCCAGGCATTATCGATGTTTTCATTATCACTGACCATGCCGTTGTACATGGCTACACCCGACCCCAGTATCAGCACCAGGATCGCTGCAATGATGATCCAGCCACGTCTGTTCATTTTTTTATCCTCCCTAAAATCTTTTTCGTTTCCTATTTTGCTATAACTAATTCGTCGTAAAAACACTAATCCCCTTCCTGGTGGCCGCAGCGTTAAAAGGTATTTTTTGAAGCTGAGTATTCATTCTTTTTGTTTGGGAAGGGGAGGATTTTGTGGTTATTAGTAGAATAATTTGATTATTCGGCTATGATGTCTCTGTCTTATAACAACACCTCTCGGAGAAGATCATCTTTCTTAACCCTTACGTGTTCCCGTTCATATTATTGCAGGTCGTGATAGTGTTGAAAGAATTGGTCAAACAAATCAAGCTCTTCATAATCAGCATTGCTGTATTACTTGTCATTTCCATGCTGGCTGTATTCTATCCCGTACAGGAGATAATGAACAACACTCTCAAAAGCAGCTTCAAAACCGAGGCGGTAATAACTCTGACTACATTAAACAACTTTATCGACACCTGTTCCATGGAGACCTCATCTATTGCCACCCGTCCTGAACTGCGCAACAAAGTGATCCAGTACAAACGTGGGAAAATAGGTTTTTCAGAACTCATTAAATCGACAACTCCCTGCTACCGGGAGTCCTGCAATACCTTACAGTACTGCACAACCGCGGTAAGGATGCTGGATAAACGGATCGTCGCCACTTACGGTGAAAGCAGCATGATAGACCTCAGAAACCTGGAATCCCACCGCAGCAATCATCTAACAGTAGTCTCCTACCCATACCACGGACATACCTATTTCATGATGGTCTGTCCGGTGCTGGACGGAGATATTCCCGTTGCTTATGACTACGTAGTCTATGATCCGGAACCCTTATTGACCGAGGTCAACAACCTCACTCATGACTATGCCATTATCCGTCAGGCTGATTTCGATCCCGGGGAAAAGGGAATTACCAGGATCGATTATAATCTCTATGAAAAAGGCTCCTCCTTATTTTTTCACGATTCTATCAAGGATAGCGACGCTATTCTGATCATGGAAATCACTGAAAAGGAGTTGTTCACTCCGGTCAGGACCGCTATCTATCAGACACTGGCCATTATTTGCCTGGCCCTCTTGATGACCGGGATCATACTCTATCTGACCCTGTATACCTCCGCCCGCGAGATACTTCGGAGAGAAAAGTCCAATAACAGTACCCTGGAAGCGGAGAAGGCCAAGGTGGAAAAACTGGCCAGCGGACAGCGCGACCTCTTCAACATCTTCCGCTATCTCAGTGAATGCTGGACCCTGGAAGATGATTTCAAGGTCCTGAAAAACTCTCTACCTTATATTATCGACTACCGCAATTTTCTTATGGCCGTTCGTCCCTCCCGGAGCGCCATCAATTTCGAGCTGAAAGAAGTAACCGGGGACTATGAAGCCTATAACCCCAAGGGCCTGTTCGGCAAGGATCCGGGCATAATGGAAGAGGTCCTGCTGACCGGCCACCCCTGTTTTACCGTGGATCTCCCCGCACAACATCTGCAAGGGCGCTATCGCCGGGACGTGAATTCCCTGATCATCGTCCCCATAATCTATAAGGGCTTTGTCTGGGGATCTATATCCGTCGATCACCTTGAAAAAAATGCTTTTACCCAATTGGATTTTGAGCTGATGGATATGCTGGCCTCGCATATTGCCCTGCATCTGGAGGAGATGGAGGCCAAAAGAAAACTCAATAACCAGGCAGAACGGCTGCGCTCTCTGCATGGTTTGATCGGGCAGATGGCCCTGGAACGTGATAATGAGGCCATGACCAACCGCTTGCTTTGTGATCTGTTGGCCTCCTTGGACCTGAAGTCCATGGGAGTGTATAGTTTGATCCGTCCGGTAGAAGAGATGAATTTCCGGTCCCTGATCGGCAGCGGTGAAATAAACATGCTGCCGACGACCCAGGGAACTGACCTGGAACTTCTGCGGGAGGTAGCAGCTAACCAGGTTCTTAAAATCGTTAACCAGCCGGGCCGTGGTTACCTATTGTTTACACCCATAATGTACCGGGATGTCCTGCACGGCATTTTCTGTGCCGTCAAAAACGATGCATTTACGGACGAATATATCGATGTAGTATGGATCATTGTCAGCTACCTGGCTATATTTTGGGAACTAAATATGCTGCTCTACCGCACCGAGAGGGATGCCTTGATCGACCCCCTGACCGGGGTATGGAACCGGCGCTACATGATGAAACAGATCGAAATAGAAGATGGCAAACTTACCCGCAGCGGAGGTGAATGCTGCCTGGCCATCAT
>JBLMZJ010000143.1:0-34536 GCA_050258735.1 Deltaproteobacteria bacterium
CCCGGTGAGCGATCAATTGGAAATATTCACTCGGATCATAATCATCATCATAGATAACTGACAATCCGGTTTTTTCAGCATAGGATTGCACCCCCTCGCGGCGTTTGCAGTATTCCGTGTACGGGTGGATATTGGAATTGGAGAAGTATCCCATGAGCTCATAGCCCTGCCCGGTCAGTTCCGGAACAGGATAGGTGGCGCAGGGGCCGCAACAAATATGCAAAAGCACCTTGGGCAATAAGAGCACCTCCTAATTGGTCATTCTTCTTCAAAAAGCTGACCATCACCAAAAGAGCGATTAAATCTATGACCCAGGTGACGATATGCCAGCTCAGTAGCCATTCTACCCCGCGGGGTTTTTTGTATCAAGCCCAATTTAAGTAAATAAGGCTCATATACATCGCTTAAAGTATCGCTCTCCTCGGATACACAGGCCGAAAGTGTTTCCAATCCTACCGGTCCGCCCCCGAATTTTACGATTATAGCTTCAAGGATCATGCGATCGACATTATCCAATCCCACTTCATCGATCTCCATCATCTCAAGAGCTTGACGGGCGATCTCCCGGTCAATCCTGCCGTTGCCTTTGACCAATGCAAAGTCACGGACACGTTTGAGGAGCCGATTAGCGACTCTGGGGGTACCTCTCGCCCGCCGGGCAATCTCATGAGCTCCGGCCGGTTCAATAACTAAATTGAGAATATTCGCTGCCCTGGTTATTATCATCTCCAAATCAATAGTCTCATAAAAATCCAATCGGCAGTTTATTCCGAAACGGTCACGCAGCGGTGAACTCAATAGACCGGGACGGGTAGTTGCACCGATCAGTGTAAAAGGTGGAAGGTCTATGCGCAGGGTTCGGGCACCCGGTCCCTTGCCTATAATGATATCAATAGCATAGTCCTCCATGGCAGGGTACATGATTTCTTCCACACTCCGGTTCAGACGGTGGATCTCATCTATAAAAAGTACTTCACCCGGTTCCAGGTTAGTTAGTATGGCAGCCAGATCGCCGGGACGTTCAATGGCCGGGCCTGAAGTTTTGCGGATGGGACGTCCAATCTCACCGGCAATGATGGTGGCAAGGGTCGTCTTGCCTAATCCGGGTGGTCCGCTTAATAAAACATGGTCCAGACTCTCAGCCCTCTCCCGCGCGGCTGCTATAAATATGCTGATATTCTCCTTGACCTTGTCCTGACCTATGTACTCATGCAGTCGCAAAGGTCTGAGGGAAGTCTCGTTATAATCTTCTTCTCCCAATGCATGGGGCGATATCAAGCGATCATCCGACAAAAAGCTCCCTCCTACCTTTTTAATTGCATGGCACGAGTTTTCAGAACCAGCTTGATGTTATCCTCTACGCGATCCATCAGCTTTCCCTGAGCCCGCAGGTCCATGATCAAAGGAAACATCTCACTGCGCAAGTAACCCAGGGCTTCCAGCGCATCCATTACATCTCCCAGCCATGGTTCCTCTCCCGGTGCAGCAGCCGTTACCCTTGTTTCCCCGATCTTCTCCTTCAATTCGAAGATCAGACGCTGGGCGCTTTTTTTGCCAATGCCTGGGATGGTGGTCAACAGTTTTTCATCCTGACTGGCTATTGCCCGGTAAAATTGATCTGGCTCCATAGTTTCCAGTACGTTCATGGCCCCTTTGGCGCCCATGCCGGAAACCGTCAGTAAAAGCCTGAACAGGCTTTGCTCCTCTTTTAGACTGAAACCATATAATTTGAATTCATTCTCCATAACCTGAAAATGCGTATATACCTTGACTGGCTGGCCGTTTTGAGGCAGGCTGGCAATCGCTCTCCGGTGCATGTTTATCTCATAAGCGATCCCCTGGGTTTCAATTATCACGCTGTTTTCATTGATTTCTTCAAGATTGCCTCTGATAAAAGCTATCATTCAAAATCCACCTTATGTATTTGATGAGGTCATTTACTGGGCGATTTGACCATACTGTTTATACGGTAGGAATGAAGGTGACAGATGGCTACAGCCAGGGCATCGGCAGCATCATCGGGTCGAGGCGTCTCATCCAGGGCAAGCAGCCTTTGTACCATCATCTGGACCTGGCGTTTTTCTGCTTGTCCATACCCTACTACGGCTTGTTTTACCTGAAGCGGAGTGTATTCCGCCACCGGAAGTTCAGCAAGTGATGCAGCAAGTAGTACTACTCCGCGGGCCTGGGCTACGGTAACTACTGTTTTGGCATTCTTATGGTGGAATATCTCCTCAACTGCAACCGCATCGGGCTGAAATTCCCGTAACAACCGATTAAGTTCCCCGTTGATCTTTACCAAACGTAATGGCATATCCATTCCAGCAGGAGTATTGATGGTGCCATAATCCAATTTGATAAGACGTCCATCCCTTTTTTCTACAATTCCGAACCCGGTAGTGGCTGTACCCGGATCGATTCCTAATACACGCATTATGTATAACCCTTTTATGAATTTAAAACAACCAAACATTTGCTCTATTTATTATATTATGAAAGGTAAGCTTGGGAAATAAAAATATGCCCCGTAAAGGGCATAGATTTTTGTCTATTTCGATTTTCGATCCATTCTCTTGTTTATACGTACTCATCCAGATTTTCTAGAGTGTCGTTAAGTTTTGCTTCATCCTGAAAAGTATATTTCCCGGTCTGGATATCCCGCCTGATGTTTTCCGGCAGCATATCTGACCTGATAGCGGTTACCCTCAGCAGTATCTCGTTTTCCTCAGCTCCGGTATAGACTGCGACGTAACCCCGATATTCCTTTAGTTTGAACTGATTCTGATCCTCAGGACAATTATCATTGATAGACTGATGGATTATCAGGGTATTGTTTATAAAGGAGATCGAATATCCCTGACTCTTCTTAAAATAGTCATTCAATTGCCGGATATTAAGGCCCATTATGTTTTCTCGCATATTATAACCGGTGACAATAACATGTCCGCAGCTCTTATATTCTTTTTCAAGGATTATGCGTGTGTCCGACTTTACCACTTCACCTGACTTCTGCACGATAACTGCAGTTTTTGACGGTTTTTGAAATATGCTATGTTTCAAGTGAGAAGCATATTGGTAACCTGTTAACAAACTGATCATAGCCAGGGCAATAAAGCACCATGTATATATCTTCTTATTCACAGACAATCACCTCTAATCGATTGTTGCCTTTTTCTGGCATCAATATACATCCGGATTAATTGACTGGAATTTACGTTTTATTTAATCCATTTTGATCATTTGTCCTTGTATTAACAATTAATAATAATTTTTCGTGAATTTCTATTGCATATTTGACTATCATGTTGTATAAAATAAGATATTAAAGTCAAATTATAGTCAAGGTTTTTTAGAATTTTCTGATTACTTAATAACATTGCCTGGGCCGATTAAGCATCAAATTATCCTTTATCGAGGATCAATGCCGATTAGTGATGGGATCTGGAACCAGGGATGAAATAAATCATATTTTATTAGGAGGCGAGGCCCATGTTTAAAGAATTTGACCAATGGGAAATCAACTTTAACTATGAAGATCTTTTTGACACTGATGCTGCACTGAGAGAGGTATCGACTGTGACGTCCATGGATTTTTCCCCCGTACCGCCGGTGGATTATTCCGAACTCGAGATCTTTGATTCAGTCACTCCGGGTTTTGGTATCGCTCTGGACATTTTCCAAACTGAACTCGGCGAGATGATTATCACCGAATCAAACCTTAGATATGTTCCGCACAATGCTTTGAGTACGTTGATGGAAGTAAGCTCTCTCGATCTGCTGGACACGGCAAAGGTTTTCACAGAGACAATGCATTCTAACGATTATCATGTCTCACAAGTATTCAGCCATGAAGGTGTGGATATTGACAGCTACGATACTGTCAGTATTAAAATGCCCGATGTGTTCCCGGTTTCTGGGGATTCCACGGATTGGCCGGCCATATTTGGTGAAATCGAACGTTATGTTGAGAAGACCATAACGGAGGATATATCAGATGTGGTGATATCCGATACCCAGTATAAGCCTACCCGTTCCGGTATGACTCTGGTAAAGGGAAATAGACGTAAAAACCTCTTCAGCAGCTTCGAATACAGTATAGCTGAATCGCAGAATTTATCTACTTTTAATGAAAGCCGTTCATCTGCTCAGGGCCAGTCATTCAATATTCCTATGCAGCTCTATCTGGAAAATGGTGAATTGTTCTTCAGGATAAATCTCACCGGGATCGATCTGCGGAACCTGCCCAGGATAGAGCATCTGCCTCATGATATGAATATGAAAAGTGTCCTTTCCTTGATTCCCAGGCAGAGCAAGGCAAAATAAAGTGGTATAAGCAAAGGGTGGCATCTGCCACCCTTCAGGCCGTCAAAAAACCCGAATATCATCGTTACTTGGAAGCCCAGCTCAATCAACGTACCCTATGTACGCCTCAATCGCTGGGCTTCCGTGTACCTCGATCTTCACGTTTTTTGCTCGGTCTGCCTACTTTAACAAGCTGAAGGGTGGCATTTGCCACCCTTATTTTATATATTGATTAACGAGCATCAGATGACTGGTCAGCTTGTAAAACTTTTATCTTCTCATCCATTTTTTTATTATCCCCTGACTTCTATCTCTTTCCTGCATAGTCATAACAAAGGCCTCTGTTTTGCTTATTCTTAATCATATTATGACATTTACAGAAGGTATTTAATGACATCCTCCGCATTATTGCTACTATCTACCTGTAGTCAGAGTCTTTCAGTGTAAGCTAAGGTAATATAAAGGAGGTATGATTTTATGAAAAAGACTTTGTTGACTATCGTGGTGCTGGCTGCTCTTCTGTCTCCGCTACATAATTTCGGGATGGTTCCCAATGCAGCATCAGCGGCAACCCTATGCACCAAGTCCTGTTCTTTTGTATCCTGTACTCCGCGGACGGTATGCAGCAACGGGGCTTGCCGAACAGTTTGTTCTTATACCCCCGCCCGTACTTCGGTACAAAACCGGATAACCGGGTTCTTCAAATCTATTGCAATCAAATTCTGATTCGGCATAGGATCCTGATGGCCTGTTTTTTAGCATACAGTCCATCAGGATCCTTTTTATTTGGTTTCCCGGCTATCCGGCATACCGGTTGATAGACGATACCAACAACCTTTTTCGCCAAGCCTTATGTTTATTTTTATTATATCTTGTTTCGCCTAATGATACTTGAATGGTAAAAAAAATTATGACAAAACCGACAGGTACTTTACCCTTTCACCCTTAATGGGCAGTGGCCCATGAAGGTATTCCGCGTTGAAGTAGATACAGTCACCAACTGATACTATTATTTCATCTTCATCGTATCGATAACCCATGGAGCCTTCCAAAACCATAATAAACTCCTGTCCCGGATGATTATAAAAACGCCGCTCGTAATTATCGGCATCTTCGATACTGATTATTATGGGTTGCATCTTTTGCTGTTGGAATCCGCTGATCGGAGTCTCGATCACCTGACCCTGCGGGGTATCTTCCGGACAATAGACCGCACGATCCTTGGCTCTCACTATAATAATAGGTTTTGCTTCTACTTCTGCAAAGAATTCACCCATCGAGACATTCATGCCCCGGGCTATCTTGGCCAGGGTCGATACCGGCGGAGACACCTTATTATTCTCTATTTTTGACAAGAGCCCTTTGGTAAAACCGGTGCGATTACCTAGTTCCTCCAGGGTCAGTCCCTTGTTGATCCTTATCTCTTTTATCCGGCGGGCAACATTGATCTCTTCCATGGCAACCATCCTTGTTTACTCTTGTTCCACCAATAGTATCTTTTTGTTCAACCTGTGTCAACCGGGTCCCCATTCAACTATTGGATCAAGGCTATCATTTCAATCTCACATGGAGCATTCAGAGGAAGTGTATTAACGCCTACTGCAGCACGGGCATGGCGTCCTCTTTCCCCAAAGATCTCTTGCATTAACTCTGAAGCTCCATTGATGACCTGGGCTTGTTCATAAAAATCATCGGCACTCTGAACATATCCGGTCAACTTGATAATCTGGATCAACTGATCCCAACTGTGAACATATTGCTTCAGTACGGCCAGACAATTTATGACCGATTGCCGGGCTGCTTCCCGACCTTCTGTTATCTGTAGATCCCTTCCCAACTTTCCGGTATATATTAGTTTACCATCGCTCATTGGAAGCTGTCCGGAGATGAAAACTATATTTTGGGCCTGCATCCCGGGAACGTAAGCAGCAATGGGTTTGGCAGCCTCTGGAAGTACAATGCCCAATTCTTTCATCCTGTCTTCAATTCTCTTCATTAATAAGCATCCCCTAACCATGTTATTTTTGAATTGCATGTGGAGCAGGCAAAAAACTATCCGGTGATTATCCCTTTGAATATCCCGATAAGGAAAAGGCCGTAGAACAGCCCCCCCAACATCAGGATGGGGGCGCTGATATGTTCATGTCTCTTCAATTCAAGAAATATGATCACTGAGGAAGCAAGCGCGAGCAAAGCAGAATAGATCGCTCCGGAATTGAGCTGCCAGTCAGTCATCAGTATACCTATGGCAGGAATCATGGAACTTTGAAAGACCATGGCTCCAGTAATATTGCCCAAGGCCAGGGTATCCTTTTCCCGAGATACCCATATAACACTATTGAATTTTTCGGGAAGCTCTGTGGCAATAGGAGCTATTATCAGGGAAAGCACAAAAGCTGGAACTGAATAGACAGCTGCAATATTCGTAACTTCAACAACAAACAGTTTTGCGCTGAAGACAATGATAGCCAGGGCAACAATGACCTGCAGGAGAATCAGCATTATCGGAGGGATATCGTAGTTTCTGGCAAAGTAACAGGGAGCCAATTCCGACTCAGCCTCCAGGTCCCTTTCTTCCTTTATCATTATAAAAACATAAACACAATAAGATAAGAACATCCCCAGGGCAATAAATAACTGAACAAACCTGAAATGTGGAGGGATAAAGCCGGCTATAATGGCAATAGAAAAGATAGCGATAAAAAATGCCAGATCTCTCGACATGGTCGAGTAATCAGCCACTACATCCGTTCCCGCACTGCGTCGGCCTCGGAAAACAATAACTGCCATTCCGGTGACAAACATCGCCAGGGTGGACAACATAAGGGGTGCCCCGAGTATTGCACCTATCCCTATAGCGTGTCCCTCGGAACCAGTACCAAAAAGGATCGCTATGATGGGTATCAAGGTTTCCGGCAGAGCAGTCCCCACTGCGGCCAAAACGCTGCCCACTGCGCCTTCCGACAGGTTGAGCTTCTTACCCAGCCACTCCACGCCATTGACAAAGAGCTCAGCCCCCATCAGAATCAATCCCAAACTTACTATCAGCCAAGCAATATTACTCAAGTAATTCCCCCCCTAAAAGGTATTCTAAAGATCAACGAAATAGCGGTGCCGGCGGTCAAAACCAGTGAGATAGCGATATCCGGCCCGGCTTGCTGCAGCACGCGCTTGTTCAAGACCCTCTCCCACCTGATGTGGATGATGAGCATCAGAGCCAAGTGTTATTGGAATGTTTGAAGCAAAAATAGCGTCAAGCACCTCACGTTGGGGATACATTTCACCGACTGGTTTTCTGAGACCGGCACTGTTTATTTCCACAACCAGACCATTTTGCTTGATGCTCTTCAGAACAGGATCAAGATAGTGCATTATCCCCTTCTGGACCGGACGATGACCCCAGATCTTTACTAGATCGATGTGACCAATAATATCAAATATACCTGTTTTAGCTGCCTGCTCCACTAGATCGAAATATTCTTGATAAACCTCGTCAATATCTTTGCTGTCAAATAAACTCCGGTGCTCCGGATTATCAAAACCCCAGCCATTTATAAAATGTACCGACCCGATCACATAATCCAGATTTTTGCCTTTTAGCATATCTTTGATGGCATCTTCCCGGCCCGGAATGTAATCGACCTCCAACCCTCGTCTGATCAGCAAATCCGAATGAATAACGGCCACACGGTCCAATAAACCATGGTCGATCAGATGCGAAAACTCGTCGTGTTCAAGAAGGCCCAGTTCGTTTATTCTGCGGCGGCGGGCATTCTCCAGAAAATCTGCGACCCATTCATCAGTGTATCTATATTCGCCATGCGCGGCAACATGAATATGATAATCCAACATCTGTATCCTGTTCTTCCCTTCTCCTGCAATACTTAATATTATCTACCCGACAACAGGCAAATTCAAGTATGCCAATCTTCTCCTCTTTATCGGGTATTTTCGCCTGGCATAAAATTATTGCATTAAATCAGCCTTTAGTCTAAAATTTACGGGAACAAACCTATTTGGGTAAGGAGGATAATAAATATTCATGACCACAATAGTTCCTTTTAGCGGACTGCGCTACAACCAGAAAAAGATCAACTCAGTAATTAAAGTTTTCACTCCACCCTACGATATAATCGATGAAGCAGCCCAAGCCCGGTATTATGCGGACAACCCTGTCAATGTCATCCGTTTGGAACTCGGGCTGATCTTTCCGGAAGATACGCCGGCCAATAATCGTTATACCCGGGCGGCCCAATATCTCCAGAAGTGGATGGAAGACCAGACCCTCAAGGCCGAGGATAAGCCTTCTCTCTACCTCTATCAGCAGGATTTTGAAATCAAGGGTGAAAGGCTCATCCGGACCGGTCTTTTATGCGGGCTCAAAGTAGAACCCTATGCCAAAGGAAACATTCTGCCTCATGAAGAAACCCTTTCTAAACCCAAGGCCGATCGCCTCAGCCTAATGAGGACCACCCATTCCAATTTCAGTTCTATTTTCGGACTGTATTCCGATGAGAAAAAATCCATAGAAACCGCACTGCGTACCGACATCAAAGACCGTGCTCCAGATATCTCAATGGTCGATGAGGCGGGTGAACTGCATCAGATATGGGTGATCAGTGACGAAAAAATCGTTGCCAAGGTCGTTAAAGCCATGTCTGAAAATAAGATCTATATCGCCGATGGTCATCATCGTTATGAAACAGCTCTGGCCTATTCTGAAGAAATGGATGAACAGGGCAAGCCAGGCTATGATTACGTAATGGCCACATTGGTAAATCTTTATGACGAAGGCCTGGTAGTACTTCCAACCCATCGGGTAGCTGGAAACCTCAAGGATTTTGAATTCAACTCTTTTATGAAGAAACTGGACCAACTGTTTTCAGTCCAGCCGATCGGCTCCCGCGAAGACCTGACCGCTTTGATCGACAGGATGGCATCTTTGAGTGCACAGCATGCCTTTGGCATGTATTATGACCATAAACTCTATCTTCTTACTCTCAAGGATTTTAACAATGCGGCTGCTCTGCTGCCAGCTGACAAGTCAGGTGCCTGGAAGGCTCTCGATGTTGCGCTTTTGGATAACCTGATACTCGATAGGTTACTCTCCATCGGGGAACAAGAGCGGCGCAATCAGGATAACCTCGCTTACAGCCGCGATGAAGAATGGGTGATAAACCGGATCGATGGCAAGGAATATCAGATAGGTTTCTTCCTTAATCCAACAAAGGTCCAGGAGATAGTCGATGTCGCAACTGCTAAGGATAAGATGCCGCAGAAGTCTACCTATTTTTATCCCAAGCTTATCACTGGCCTGGTTATCAATAATATGGACGTCAAATAAACAGAGTAGAGAGAAGAAAAAGGCTGCCTTAATCAGGCAGCCTTTTTTTCACCATACAGCTTATACATAACAGGACATACCGCCGTCGATCATAAAGATGTTGCCGGTCAGCCATTTTGATTCGTCTGAAGCGAAGAATACTATACTTCCATTCATATCTTCCGGATAGCCTACCCTTTTCATTGGAAAAACACGGTTCAGCTTATCCATTTTCCCGGTAGCGATCAGATGATCGATTTGTCCTTGCATCATAGGAGTCACAATATGAGATGGGCACAAACAGTTCACTCTTATCTCCGGTCCAAGTTCATGGGCCAATGCTCGGGTAAGATTTACAACACCGGCCTTCATGGAACAATATGCACTCTGCATTTTGCTGCCATATACACCGAGGATGGAAGATACGTTTATAATACTTCCCCCCCCGTTTTCAATCATAAATGGCACCATTACCTGAGTAACCTCAAAAACGCTTCTGAGATCGATTTTATAGGTGTAGTCCAAATCATCCATAGTAATATCTAAAAACGGTTTTACCATAGCCGATCCAGCATTATTGACCAAAATGTCTAACTTACCCCATTCTTTTTTGGCCATATCACGCAGTTTCTCTATTTGGGTCCGATCAGTGACATCGGTCGGACAAGCCAGGGCGATGCCTCCCTGAGCTTTTATCTCAGCCACGGTCTCTTCCAATGGTTCCAGACGCCGTCCCGCTACAATAACTTTGGCTCCTTCAGCAGCCAGAGCCATCGCGCCTCCCTTTCCGATGCCAGTCCCTCCGCCTGTTACGATTGCAACCTTTCCTTCAAGCCTCACAAATAAAACCCCCTTTGATATACAAAATCTAATCGTCTATTCTAAAATCCAGGTTTTTCAAAAATATTTCCTGGAAATCGGATCTCATAGCCAATTCTACATATTTGATCCTGCCTGCCAGAAGTCTGGCTTGTTTTCTTTTCTCTTCAGACAATAATACATCTATCGCTCCGTTAGCAGCCGCATTGCCACAGTTGATAACAGAATCAGCAGTGATTGGCGGGAGTATCCCTATTCTTATGGCCTGTTCCGGGTCAAGGTAATTACCAAAGGCTCCGGCAATGTATATCCCTTCTATATTACTGGTCTTGATCCTGGCTTCCATACAGAGTATATCTATAGCGCTGCGTATGGCCGATTTGGCTAGCTGTACCTGCCTTATGTCATCCTGGGTAAATACTACAGGATTCTGCCCTTCAGATATCAATATCTCCGGCCATAACTGATTGCTCCTGATCGATAGCTTTTGGTACCCCAGTTCGTTTATAGTGCCGTTGATGTCAATAAAACCGGCTTGCCAGAGGCAGCCTACTAGGTCTATGATCCCCGAACCGCATAACCCGCGTGCCGGATCATTTCCCAATACATTGAAAGATAAATTTCCGTCTTCATGGATAGAAACCCGGTCGATCGCACCACTGGCCGCTCTCATGCCACATGCTATACCGCCGCCTTCAAACGCCGGCCCGGCTGGAGCCGATGCCGCCCACATCTCCCCCTTGTTAAATAGGACTATCTCAGCATTGGTACCTATATCAATATATAAGAACGTATTGACCCCGGGTTTGCCCAATGACAGAAGTCCGCCCACCGTATCAGCGCCAACAAATCCGCCTATCTGCGGCAGAATAACTACCAGGGCATCACTGGCCGCCATCAGTTCAGCCTGTGCGGCAGTTAGCAGGAGTTCCTCCCGAAAGACACCAGCATAAGGGGCAATAGCAAAACCGTTAACATTTATCCCGGTAATAAAGTGGAGCATAACGGGATTGCCGACAACCGATATCGAATATATGTCCTGTTTTTCGCATTGGGCCTGTCCCAGCATGTCAGCGATCATACTATTGACATTGTTCACTAGTACTTGCCGCATCTTGTTTATGCCGTCTTCGTGCTCCATACAGTAAGCTACCCTGGAGATGATGTCCGCACCATATATACGCTGCATATTGGTCATTGAGCTTAGAGCCAAAATCTCTCCGCTGGTCAAATCGACCAGTGCAGCAAAAAGACTGGTGCTGCCAAGATCCACTGCCACCCCCAATGCCTTTCCCGGATGGCGGCCAATATACTTGACCCTTTGTTCATTGAATATCAGGGCATATAGTTCCATGGCCGGGCGGCCGATCCGATCCAAAGCAGCCAGCTCATTCATGTTCTTTAGTGTCAATTCTATGGAATGATCAGGCAAAGCGCTATGTAATCTGGTCATGACTGGCAGGGGCTGTTCCCGGTCTACACCCGGGATAAAGAACTGACGTAACTTAACTGGTGGGTATTGGGTAGATTCAGGTTTATTACGTTTCAAGGCCAATTTGGGTTTGGTCATTGGTTCCATATAATCCAGATAAACAGTTAATGGCTCACTTACGTAAAGGTAACAGGCCAACCGAACGCCTGCCTTGATCTCCTCGGGAAGCAATTGGCCCCTTTCGGCATCGGTCATCGCAACGGCGTCCCCTTCGATCCGGACCTTACATTTGCCACAATTTTTCCTGCCTCCGCAATATGCACCAGTATACATATTATTGATGGTGAGGATCTCCCAGAGATTCTTTCCCTTTGGTGCCCAACAGGCACTCCGGGTACCTTGTGAATCGATCAGCTCGATTTTTACGTTTTCCAGCTCTGACATTCCATCACCCCCACCCGCGGCATCTGCTACCTGGCGACAAGAAAGGCAATCTACAATAGATTTCCTCAGCGCGTGCCTTTCAGTACTTAGCATACTTTTCTAAAGTATAAAAAAAGGCGGCTCTCCGCCGCCCTTTTTTAATCAAATACTATTCAGGTTTAGTCTCAGCCATGAGAGCAAATGCAAATATGAATACCCATACCATGGCAGATCCCAATGCTATCGTGGCCATGCTGATATCCATGCCTTCTGAGGCCTTGAAAGCCTTATTGCCCATGGAATACATAACATTAAAGACTACCAGGCCAACACCAGTAAGAATAAATATCACTTTCTTAAAACCGGCCGACAACTGAACTTTCTTAGCCCAGCCACAGAACTTGATAAAAATAAATACTGCCGCCAGTACGATCAAGAAAGTTACAAAATCATTACCCAGCAAACCTGCGGGCTGGGGTGCACCCTCTGATGCAAATATCGCTAACACTCATTCACCCCCCTCGCTCAAACTCTCAATTACAATTTTAGTACTATGTTACCGTTCAAACAAGGAAACCTAAAAGCCAACTCAGGCCTAATTTCCCTGTTTCTCACCCTGTTCTAGAAGAGTATTCTCTATAAGATTCGAGTTTCCTGCTTGTATTATTATTTTTTTCGAAAAAATTCTCCTTTTAAATAATGGCAAGCTGCCAGTTAGACGGGACATCCTTTACAGAAGAGGCCCGTATGACTATAATAACTATAGTTCACTTAAGAACTCAAAGCAAGTAAATCGGATAGTCGCAGACCTTTTGGTCTGAGGAAAGTCGGAGCTCCGCAGGGCAGGGTGCTGGATAACGTCCAGTGGGGGCGACCCCAAGGAAAGTGCCACAGAAATAAACCGCCGGCAACGGTAAGGGTGGAACGGTGAGGTAAGAGCTCACCAGCATTCAGGCGACTGAATGGCTAGGTAAACCCCACCTGGAGCAAGACCAAATAGAGGAACCATGAAGTTGCCCGCTTCGTTCCCGGGTTAGGTCGCTAGAATTGTCAGGCAACTGACAATCCAGATAGATGACTATTCTAGACAGAACTCCGCTTATAGATTTACTTGCTTTTTTATTTGTCTCAAATCACCCCTGCGGCGAACGTGCAATGCCTTTTCTGACTATACTTCTTGAGTCTTTAACCGCCTGTACATTTCTACTGCCAATGTACCCTCCGATGCTAAAATCCTTTCTCTGCCAACTGCCCGTCAGGAAGATATCAGGAATGGACTAAAACACGCTCTTTCTACAATAATGACGAATTGTATAAGAAACATATACAATTTGCTCATAATATATGCTATATTCTTTCCAAGACAAGTTATGGAATCGTATTGTGCAATCCCTAATTAAATCGAATATTATAAATTATTTGATTCTTTGCACTAATGCAATATTTAATGTCTTGCCCCGCCGTGCAGCGGGATTTAAGGCAAGTTGCATTCTTGCAATATTTTATGCATTTTTGCAATATGTTTTGGCATAGATTCTTGTACAATAATTCCAGGGTGAAAGCAATATCATGCCAGTCTTGTCTGAGTCTGTTTCAGTATACATATTCCGCTCCTGCCGCCCCGACAGGAGTATAGGCTGTATTATTATTACCAATTAATTTGGCCCCATGGCTGCAGACTCTACAATAGATAGATAAAAAACAATTATCCCCCCAACCAAAAAGTACCGATACTAAAACAGAAAATATGTAAATGCGATCAACAGGGGTTTAAGCTCTTTTTGGCGTGGATCGACAGGGTACAGGCTTTTTGTGCCTTTATACTGGTATTATCCTGCTTGGAGTAATTCCCTTATATTGCTATTGTTGTTTTATGCAGCAGTGGTTTTAACCCATGGACGGGTTTTATCTGACTGTATCCTGGCATATTTTTTGCTTGTTGATACTATACAAAGAGGTTGAGGGAGGTGGCATATCGAGAAAAGCATCTTTTGATCCTTTCATTACTGTTTTAAACAGACCCAAACTCCTGATGCAACAAAGTTGCGTGGAAACCCGGTTTCTTATAGAAGCCTGCATTGCTGATAGATAGATAATAAAAGTATGCGTATATCCCCGCGCCGCTTCAAACGCCAAGAAAAGGAAGGAGTGTTTTTTTTGTTAAAAGAAGTTGTAATCGTAAGCGCATGTCGTACCGCAATCGGTAAGTTTATGGGAAGTTTGAAAGATGTTTCAGCCCGGGATCTGGCCATCACCGCCGGAAAAGGTGCTATTGCCAGAGCTGGGATACCTGCCGATCTTATCGATGAAATCGTACTTGGTATGGTCTACAACCATCTGCAGGGCTCGTTGATCGCCCGTCAAGTCGGATTGGGCTGTGGTCTCCCCATACGGAGCAATGCCTGTAATGTCAACCAGAACTGCGGTTCCGGTATGCGTGCATTGGACATCGCCGCAACCAACATCATGTGCGGCAAAACCGATATCGCTCTGGTAGTCGGAGCTGAAAACATGTCCAGCGCACCCTATATGCTGCCAAAAGCCCGTGCCGGCTATCGTATGGGCAACGGCACTATTGAAGATGCCATGCTCCACGATGGTCTGTTCGACCGCCTGGTCCCCGGTCATATGGGGCTGACTGCCGAGAATGTTGCAGAGAAATACGGCATTACCCGTGAAGAATGTGACACCCTGGCACTGCAGAGCCATCAGCGCGCCACCAGAGCCGTACAGGACGGGACCTTCAAACGGGAGATCATTCCGGTGGAGATCGCCAGCAAGAAAGGCACCATACTTTATGAGACCGATGAACACATGATCCCTGATGCCAGTCTGGAATCGATGGCCAAGCTGCCATCCGCCTTCAAAAAGGGTGGTGTAGTGACTGCTGCCAATGCATCCGGTATCAATGACGCTGCTGCTGCAGTAGTCATCATGTCCAAGGAAAAGGCTGCCGAACTGGGTCTGAAACCCCTGATGAAGATGATAAACTGCGTAGCCGAGGGAGTTGCACCTGAAGTAATGGGCCTCGGTCCTGCCGTAGCTATCCCGAAGGGTCTCAAACAAGCCGGCCTGAAATTCGAAGATGTTGATTATTGGGAGATCAATGAAGCCTTTGCTGCTCAGTTCCTAGGAGTTGGCCGCATGCTGAAGGATGAGTTCAACATGGAACTCAATATGAACAAGTGCAACCTCAACGGTTCCGGCATCGCCCTGGGCCATCCGGTAGGATGCAGCGCTCTGCGCATCATCGTCAGCCTGTACTATGAACTGGAGAAACAGAACAAGACCGTTGGCGGAGCTTCACTGTGTGTAGGAACCGGACCTGCCCTGGCTTCCCTGTGGACCAGAGATATATAGTTTACATTTTAAGGGATAAAATTTCTGAAGCTGCTAACAGGAATATATATATACAACTAAAGGGGGGTATTTAATAATGTCAAGTAATTTCGCCTATCTCAATACCCGGGACCTGGAGTTCATCATCCAGGAATGGCTGCCCAGTGAGAAGGTATTCAACTATGACCAATTCAAGGATTATTATTCCAAGGACGATGTCAAATCCGTTTTGGCTCCCATCCTCAAGATGGCAAAAGAACTGGTAGAGCCCACCAATGAAGACGGCGACAGCAATCCGGTCAAACTGGTCGACGGCAAAGTAACTCTGCCCAAGAGCTTTGGCCCCCTCTTCCACAAGCTGCAAGAGGAAGGCTGGGGAACCAGCAATATCGATAAATCCGAAGATGCTATGATCATGCCGCACGTGCTCCATTCGGCCGTTATTGAACTGCTTTGCGCTGCCAACCCGACCTTCTATCCCTACATCCTGCTGACCAGCGGCGCTGCTGATCTGATCCAGAGCTTCGCTGACCAGGATCTGAAGGACATTTTCCTTCCCAAGATGATGGACGGCACCTGGTCCGGAACCATGTGTCTGACTGAGCCCAGCGCCGGTTCCGATGTAGGCGATATCTTATCCAAGGCATATCCCACTGACGACCCTCGCATCTTCAAGATCAAGGGTCAGAAGATATTCATAACCGGTGGAGACAACGATTTCTGCGAAAACATCATCCACCTCTACCTGGCCCGGGTGGAAGGCGCTGTAGCTGGTACCTCCGGCATCTCCCTCTTCATCGTCCCCAAGTTCTGGGTGAATGAGGATGGCAGCTTCTCTGACAATGATTGCGTCACCACCGGTGTCGAGCACAAACTGGGACAGATGGGTTCCTGTACTGCCGCTCTGGCTTTTGGTGATAACGGCAGCTGCCGCGGTTTCCTGCTGGGCAAAAACCCGCTGACCAATGACGGCAAAGGTGAAGGCATGGCCCAGATGTTCCAGATGATGAACCTGGCCCGCATGGAAACTGGTCATATGGCTCACTGTTGTATAGCCAACGCCTTCTACAATGCCCGCGATTATGCCAAAGATAGGGTTCAGGGACGTCCCTTTACCAATCCGCGCGGCGAGAGAGTCACCATTATCAACCACGAAGATATCCGACGGACCCTCATGATGGGCAAGGCCTATACCGAAGCTAACCGTGCCATGCTGATGAAGGCTCTGTTCAACTTTGATATCCGTGAACATGATCCCGATCCGGAAGAAGCCAAAAAAGCCAACACCTATGTTGAGATGGTTACCCCGCTCTGTAAGGCCTTCCCCAGTGACGAAGGCTGGTGGCTCTGCGGCGAAGCGATCCAGGCTTATGGCGGCTACGGCTTCTGCGAAGAATATCCGGTAGCTCAGATCGCCCGCGACATCAAGATCTACTCTATCTGGGAAGGCACCAACTTCATCCAGTCCCTGGATTTGGTCGGGCGCAAGATGGGCATGAATAAGGGTGCTGCCTTCATAGCTTTCATTCGGGATATGAAAGACTTCTGCGCGGCTAATAAAGGCGCTGCCGGGCTAGAGAAGGAGTTTGCCAACTTCGACCGGGCTCTTTCCGCTTATGACGGCATCCTGGGCGCGCTGGCCGGTTGGAAAACCAGCAATCCCTCACTGATCCCTGTCTTCTCCCGTCGGGTACTGACCGCTACTGCACAGCTGCATGGTGCACACCTGCTGCTGGAACAGGCGCTCATCGCCCAGAAGAGAGCAGCCGAGGTAGGCGCTGACCATTATGACTACAAATTCTATGACGGTAAAGTGAAGACCGCCAAGTGGTTCGTGAGAAATGTCATTCCTGCGGTTTGGTGTGCAGCTGACATCATCACTGACGGCGATACCTCATGCCTGGATATAGATATCGCCGCCTTCGATTATTAATCCGATATACCTAAAAGGCCTCCGCGTAATCGCGGAGGCCTTATTTCCTTCTCAAATCTTATGCATATGACTGGTAATCGGATGCGACCTGGGAGCTCCAGCCCCGGCCATTGTTATTATCCACCTTGCCCTGGTCGTCTTTGAAATAGAAGTTCAATTGATCTGAAGCATCGATCTGAAAAGTGGCCTGAAAAGCATTACCTACTCTTTTCATCGAGACTTCCTTGTTGCCAAAGTGTTGTCCAGCCCCTCCATAGTTGAGACATATAGAAACTCCCTGGGCATTGGCCAGCATACCGGAGTAATTGATTGTTACGTCACGCCTGGTTTCCGGCGGCATCGGGTTGATCACTACCCCGCCTGACATATCTAAACCTGACATAGGATGTCCCCCTTTTTCTCTTAGTTTGCCCGGGGGGCAGGAATTTTAGCAACAAACGGTCCCTCACTGATATATTTCTTTGCGATACATATCAGAACTACTGCCCTATTATTTAACTTCATTGATAAAATGCTGTCCAAGGGCCCTGAGTCGCTTGTAGCGTTCTTTTAATATTTCGTTTATATCCTGCTTCATAAGGATGTCCAATTCCCTCTGCAGGACTTCTTTTATACGGCCTGCGATGGTCTCAAAATCCTGATTGGCCCCTCCCACGGGTTCCTCGATGATACCGTCTATGATTTTAAGTTCCAGCAGATCACTGGCGGTTATCTTCAGGGCTTCTGCCATCTCTTCTGCCTTTTCCGGCGTCTTCCAAAGTATTGAAGCGCAGGCCTCGGGTGAAGCTACAGAAAATACCGCATTTGAAAGCATCAGCAGCCGGTCAGCGACTGCCAGGGCCAGAGCCCCTCCACTGCCGCCTTCACCGGATACGATGGCCACCACTGGCACACGAAGACTGGAAAGGATCATGAGCAGTTCCGATATGGCCCAGGCCTGTCCCCTCTCCTCGGCTCCTATCCCCGGATAAGCCCCCGGGGTATCGATGAAGGTTATCACAGGTCGGCCAAACTTTTCAGCTTGTTTAAGCAGACGATAGACCTTGCGATATCCTTCCGGCTGCGGCATCCCGAAATTGCACCGGACATTATCCCTGGTGTTTCTCCCTTTTCGATGCCCGACTATAGTCACCGGCTGTCCCTGAAATATCCCTATTCCGCCCACTATTGCCTGATCATCCCCAAACTGGCGATCACCGTGCAATTCCATCCAGGAATCGCAGAGATATTCTATATAATCAAGTGTCCCGGGCCGGTCGGCATGGCGGGAGAGCAGCACTTTTTCCCAGGCACTTAGATTTTGATATTTGGTTGCCCTGATCCCTGACATACGTGCCTCCAGGTCTACCAATTCCTTTTGCAGGTCAAAATCCATGCCTTCCGCCTGGTCTTTGAGCTGGTCCAGTTTGGACATGAAATCCTGGTATTTTTGTTCAAAATCAAATTGACGCCGGATCATCATTTACCTCCCACATGCATGGCCAATAAAGTGGCCAGCGTCTCCTTCAACCTGGTTCGTTCAACAACCATATCCAGCATCCCGTGCTCCAGCAGGAACTCAGCCCGCTGAAAACGCTCCGGCATCTGCTGCCGTATAGTCTGCTGGATCACTCGAGGTCCGGCAAATCCGATCAAGGCCCCCGGTTCGGCGATAATAATGTCAGCCAGTGACGCAAAACTGGCCAATACTCCCCCGGTAGTTGGGTTTGTCAAAAGAGATATAAAAAGAATGCCCTGCCTGTGCAGTTCACCGATCACGGTACTGGTCCTGGTCATCTGCATCAGGGAAACCATCCCTTCCTGCATCCGGGCTCCACCCGAAGCGGCTACCATTATCAATGGGCATTTCTCGTTTATAGCCATCTCCGCTGCCCGGCATATTTTTTCACCAGCTACTACTCCCATACTCGCCATCATGAAATGCGACTCCATGACCCCTAAAACAGTTTTAAAACCGCCCACACTGGCAATACCCGTTATGACCGATTCATTAAACCCAGTTTCCTGTTGCCCCCTGACGAGTTTTTCCTCATAACCCGGGAACCCGAGAATGTTTCGTGAGCTAAACTCTTGATTAAACTCGACAAAGCTGTCGTCATCGCACAGAGCTACTATGCGTTCCCCGGCTGTCAGGGCAAAATGGAAATTGCATCGTGGACATACCCAGTTGTTGGCTAAAAGTTCAGCTTCGGACAATGACGATGAGCAAGCGGAACAGGTATATTTACCTGGATAAGCTATGTCTTGCATCAACTCATCCCGGCTCACGTTTATCTCGATGTATTTCTTCTTACCCAAAGGATTTTTAAACATTATCTACTCCTGTCACACAGGGAAACTATCCCTACTCACATAACTAAATTGGAGAGATCGCCACCTGGCAATCCCTCCTCAATCCTGATTAACTTCTGTTTAAGGCAAACATGAATTCAGCCCCGCAGATGACCTCGTCACCAACCCTTACCTGACCTCGGCCCTTGCCAAAGTTTCCTCGGATCTTCAGCAGTTCTGTGGTAATGACCAGTGAATCACCGGGCAGTGCCGGCCTCTTAAACCGTGCCCGGTCTACCCCCGCCAAAAACGGCAGACAATCCCGATATTCCTCCAGGGAAAGCAGGGCACATGCCCCCACCTGCGCCATTGATTCTATCATCAAAACACCAGGAACCACTGGATGATTAGGAAAATGCCCGCTAAAATACGGTTCATTTATGGTTACATTTTTTATCCCTACTGCCTTCTGAGCCGGTACTACCTCAATTATCCGGTCCACCAGCAGAAATGGATAACGATGGGGTAAAACCTGCATTATCTCTTCAATATTCAATCTAATTCAATCCAATCCTAATACATTTAGCGATAAGCAACCACAAGCCATAAACCGCTATAATATCTTCCTGGCTATCAAGACAGCATTATGGCCGCCAAAGCCTAAGGAATCAGACATAACCACGTTTAGTTCCTTGGGTCGCGGCAAGCCGGGAACATAATCCAGGTCACACTCCGGATCTTGGTGTTCCAGGTTTATCGTTGGCGGAACCACATCGTTGGTCATGGCCAATATACTGGCGATCAACTCAATTGCCCCGGCAGCACCGAGCGTGTGCCCGGTAAGCGGTTTGATGGAACTGACCAGCAGTTTGCTGGAATGATCACCAAAGACCTTGTGTATGACACCGGTCTCCATCTTGTCATTCAAAGGGGTACCTGTCCCATGAGCATTGATATAATCAACTTCCTGCGGGACGATCCCCGCATCCTCCAGAGCCATGTTAAAGGCTATTACCGCTCCATTCCCTTCCACATCGGGCTGAACCATATGATAAGCATCGGCACTGGTGCCATAGCCAATCAATTCTGCATAGATCTTTGCCCCTCTGTTTTGGGCATGCTCCATTTCCTCCAAAACAACGATCCCGGCCCCTTCTCCCATAACAAATCCATTACGGTCGATGTCAAAAGGACGGCAGGCCATTTTAGGCTCGTCGTTGCGGGTCGACATAGCTTTCATAGCACAAAATCCACCCACCGCTACCGGAGTGATAGAGGCTTCTGCTCCTCCACAGACCATCACGTCAGCCTTGCCGTGCTGAATCAACTGCAAACCCTCGCCAATCGAATTTGTTCCCGAGGCACAGGCAGTAACCGTACAGGCACACGGTCCATGACAGCCCAACATAATAGCGGCTTGTCCGGCAGCCATATTGGGTATCATCATGGGGACCAGAAATGGGCTGAGCGCTCCAACTCCCTTTTCCAAAAGCACCCGATGCTGACTCTCCATTGTCGCTATTCCGCCAATGCCGGAACCGATCCAAACCCCTATGCGGTCGGATTTTTCCGGAGAGACCTTAAGTCCCGCATCGTCAGCTGCCATCCGGGCGGCCGCACAGGCAAACTGAACAAAGCGGTCCATGCGCCTGGCGTCCTTACGGGGAATATAATCTTCCGCCTTGAATCCTCGGATCTGAGCAGCTATACGGGTTGGAAAGGCCGACGCATCGAAACAATCGATATGGTCTATCCCGCTTTGTCCGGTAATGAGGTTGTTCCAAAACTCGCTAAGGTTTTGACCAATGGCAGTTACCAGGCCCAATCCGGTAATGACCACCCTGCGTTTTTGCACTTCTCTTTCACCTCAAAACTATATCCAGCCTATTCCTTTTCAGCCAGTCTGGATTCTATATAATCTACAGCATCGCCAACAGTTTTCATTTCTTCCGCGGCTTCCTCGGGAATAGTGATCTCATACTTCTCTTCCAGAAGCATCAGCATCTCGACCACGTCAAGTGAATCTGCCTCCAGCTCCTCTTCGAACCGGGCCTCCATGGTGATGATCTCCTCCGGGATATCCTTGATTTCCACAATAACCTGACGTACTACCTCAAATACTGACATGAAAATGACCTCCTTCAATTTCTGTGGATTGTTTTCTTATATACCAGGTTGAAAGTTTGCCTTTCTCAACTATTGATTTCAGATCAAAAACTCATTCCCCCATCGACCTGTATCACCTGACCAGTAATATAGGCAGCACGGGAAGAAGCGAGAAAAGCGGCAACCCCTGCTATATCTTCCGGAGTACCCAGCCGGCCTAATGCAATCCCGGAAAGTATCTTTCCTGTTTGCTCAGCATTCAACGCTGCCGTCATATCGCTCGAAATATAACCGGGGGCAATAACATTAGAGGTTATGTTGCGGTTACCATATTCGCGGGCAATCGATCGGCTGAATCCAAGTAAACCGGACTTAGCGGCTGCATAATGAGCCTGACCGGCATTACCAGCAATGCCAACAACCGATGAGATATGGATTATCCGGCCATAACGCTTTCGCATCATATGTTTGACAGCAGCCCGACTGCAATAAAAAGCTCCATTAAGGTTGGTTCGTATCAGCTGATCCCATTCCTCGTCACTGATACGGACCAGCAGCTGATCTCTGTTTATCCCGGCATTGTTGACCAGCACATCGATCCGGCCGAATCTATCAACTACCTGGTCGATCATTTCCCTGGCTGCCCGGGGATCAGATATGTCTGCTCCAACGACCATTCCCATTCCCCCGGCCGCCTCGATCTGGGCGAGTACTTCCTGTGCCGGTCCATCTGTGCAGAGATCATTGACCGCCACCCGGTATCCTTCCCGGGCCAGTTCAAGGGCAATAGCCCGTCCTATACCCCGTCCGCTTCCGGTAACTAAAGCTACGCCTTCATGCATAGTGTATCCACCTTTTCTCTGATTTTCTGCAGCGATTTCATGTCTTCCACATTGCCCAGCATGGCGTTGCGGTCAATTCGTTTTATGAGACCGGAAAGGGTGCTTCCCGGCCCGATCTCAATAAAATAGTCAGCCATATCCAACATATATCTGACACTCTGCTCCCACCTGACCGGGGAATAAAGCTGACGTACCAGCAACCCGACCTGATCGGCTGATGGATTCTTTTCTGCGTTCACATTTGCCACAACCGGGACATTGGAATCTTTCCAATCCAACCTTTCCAGTTCCGGCTGCAAGCGACTGGCTGCATCAAACATCAAGCGGCAATGGGAAGGTACACTCACCGCCAGCGGTACGACCTTTCCTCCAGATTCTTTCAATGTCTTTCCGGCTTCGGCCACAGCTGTGCTCTCTCCGGAAATAACGACCTGTTTTACCGCATTGTAATTGGCTATTTCTACGTAACCTTCCGTCTTGGAACATATATCTTCGACTACTTCATTATCCAAACCCATTATTGCCGCCATTGAACCCTGTCCAGGAGGAACTGCCTCCTGCATCAGACGTCCGCGCAAACACACCAGAGGCAATGCTTCTTCTAATCCCAGAGTCCCTGATGCTACCAGGGCCGTATATTCACCCAGACTCAATCCAGCCAAAACCGTCGCTTGGATATCAAGAGATCTGACGGCTTCAAGTGCTGCAATGCTGCAAGCCAGAATAGCCGGTTGGGCAAATTCAGTTTGTTCCAGTTTTTCCGCTGGACCCTCAAAGCAAAGATCACTGAGCGGAAAGCCCAGTACCTTATCAGCTGCCCGAAAAATATCGGCAGCAGCCGGAATGTTTTCTGCCAGTTCCCGTCCCATGCCGACATACTGGGAACCCTGTCCGGGAAAAACAAAAGCTAAGTGTAACATAGTATGCCCCCAACATCTTGTTTTACCTGCCAGGCGCCATGTATTATATCAGCGATGATCTCGGCAGCCGGCTGTACTTTATAAACCAGTCCGCAGATCTGGCCGGATAGAACACTTCCCTGATCCGTGTCGCCTTTGATTGCCGCGGACGGATAGCGACCAGTCCCCAGTCTCTCCAGTTCCTCCTTGCTCATGCCCTCACGTTCACACTGCAGATAATAACGTGTAAATCTATTGTGGATCGCTCTGACCGGATGGCCGGTTGTTATTCCACAAACCACGGTATCGCGATCATGTGCCTTAATAACTCTTTCCTGATAAGCGGGGTGGACATTGCATTCTTCAGCGCAGATAAAGCGTGTGCCGATTTGAACTCCCTGAGCCCCCAGTGCCAGTGCAGCCATAAAACCGCGGCCATCAGCGATACCTCCCGCTGCAATCACCGGTACATCGACTGCATCCACCACCATCGGGACCAGGCACATGGTGGTCATCTCACCCACGTGACCGCCTGATTCCATTCCTTCGGCAATAACGGCGTCCGCCCCCAGACGGCTCAGGCGTTTGGCCAGAGCTACCGAAGCAACCACCGGAATCACCTTGACCCCGGCTTCTTTTAGTTTCTCCATATAACGGCCAGGATTACCGCCGCCGGTGGTAACCACCGGTACTTTTTCTTCAATGATAAGATCTACTACCCGTTCGATGTCTGGATAAGCCAGCATAAGGTTTACCCCAAAGGGTTTTGTCGTAGACCTGCGCACCAGGTCGATCTCGCCTTTGATCCATTCTGCATCTGCTCCGGCTGCTCCAATGATCCCCAGACCTCCCGCCTGGGAGACCGCAGCCGCCAGACGCCCGCCAGCAATCCGGGCCATAGCGCCCTGCAGCAATGGGTATTGGATACCAAGCAGTTTACACAAAGGAGTTTCGAAAACCACGCCTATTCCCTCCCCCAGCGCAATAAGGCTCCAGCATAGGTCAATCCAGCACCAAAAGCGACCATAAGCACCAAGTCGCCTGCCCTGAGTCTGCCCTCAATTTCCGCCTCGGCCAGAGCGACCGGAATAGAGGCAGCCGACATATTGCCATACTTCTGAATGTTGATCATGGTTTTTTCAAGGGGAATGTTGGCCCGTTTTATCGCGGTCTTAATGATCCGCAAATTGGCCTGATGTGGCACAAAGAGGTCGATATCACTGAAGTTGAGCCCGGCTGATTCCAGCAATTTCTCGCTGGTATCCATAATAATACCGGTGGCAAATTTGAATATTTCGGTACCGTTCATATGGATCGAATGCATATGCCCATCTACGGTCTCGTGATTGGGCGGAAGAGCTGAACCGCCTGCCGGCATATAGAGGAATTTAGCACCCCGGCCGTCCGCCCCCAGCAGGGTCTTTATCAGACCATTGCTGCCGTTGCCCCGGCCCAATACTGCCGCTCCGGCTCCATCCCCAAAAAGGATGCAGGTGCCCCGGTCCGTATAGTCCACAAAACGTGAACACATATCTGACCCTACTATAAGGATATGATGATGGTCAGGAGACAAAAGAAACTTTTCCGCCACACTCAAGGCATAAGCAAATCCTGTGCATCCAGCTTCCAGATCGAAGGCGGCGGCCCCCCATGCTTCCAGGCGCTCCTGCAAAAGGCATGCGGTAGAGGGAAACATCATGTCCGGCGAACTGGTGGCAACTATAATGAGATCAAGGTCTGCGGCACTCACTTGCGCCTGTTCCATTGCCTTTTTAGCTGCCAGATAACAATAATCCGAGGTAGCGGTTCCCGGCTCACAGATCCTTCTTTCCTGAATGCCGGTTCTTTCAATTATCCACTGTTCATTGGTATCCACCATTTGTTCAAGTTCCTGATTGGTCAATACGCGGGAAGGCACTGCATGTCCTATTCCCTTGATCTGAACCCTGGTTGTCTGTTCCAATTACCTCGTTCTCCTATCCTAATGTCTTGCATAGCCAGTCTGCAAATCCAAGATATTCACTGATAATAATATGCCTCAATTGATCCAGGGAAATTAAAAATCAAGTCAGACTCCCATTCAAGGGCAGCATCATTCAAAATATATCTGAGATCCAATATCTTCGAACACTTCTTAACAATATTCGCAGAGTAGCTATTTTGACACGATATACTATATTTAATCAACCGTATGCTTAAAAGTCAAGGTAATATTCAGAATATTGTGATAATATTATCCTGCCCTTCCTAATATAAAGCTGCTTATTGTATCTTCTTCGAAGAGATTGTTGTAATATGCTTGTTCAGATAGACGAAAATTTCTCTCAGACGTATGGGGAGCGGATCTAATAATTCATGAAACCTATCAGACGCTGCGGGTTAGCGTTCCTTAGCGGGATATAAGGTGGGTATTCATGTGATGCACTGGGAAACCCCCATTGCTACTGAGCGCGACCTTCCAGATGGCAATTTTACTTGATTGCTGGAGTCATTTCGGCTGGGATGGTGAAAAGGAACAGCTCTTGCACTGCAAAAAGGTGTTCTCAAACCACCACAATATGCTGATTACCCGGATAATAAAAAGATGGGGTATACAACAATCTGTATACCCCATCCGTCAAATCAAAACTTACTTATTTTTTCTTAGCAGTCTTGGCAGGAGCCTTGGCCGGTGCTTTTGCTGCCTTCTTGGGAGCTACTGCATCTTTGAGAGCTTTGCCAGGTTTGAAAGCGGGAACTTTGGTAGCAGGAACCTTGATTTCTTTTCTGGTTGCAGGACTAATAACCTTTCTCTCTTTGCGGTCACGCACTTCAAAGCTGCCAAAGCCAATGATCTGAACCTTTTCTCCTTTGGCCAGTGCACCCTGAATAGTATCAACCATTGCATCCAAAGTCTTTGCAGCATCCTTCTGAGTGATTCCGGCATTCTCTGCCAGTGCCTTTACAAGTTCCGATTTGTTCACGACAAGTCCTCCCTTTAAGTTTTTTAACCATATTTTACATTCCCCATAAAAGGGGCAATTCCTGCTTATAAATCAACTTTTTTTAAAAAAATTTTTGAAAAATCACGTGATTGCTTTCACCTTTTACTATTATAATGCCATATTCGTCTGGCTTTATTCATGGAAATCCCTATTTTAAGGCATTTAAAAATCAGGATAATCCTTTCCCATTTTTTGTTAATCTATGATCTCCAGGACCGTTATTGAGCGATCTCTGGACAAATCATAAAACTTATCACCTACCATGACCATAGGTCTGGTTGGAATAGTAGGATCTACAAAGACGACTATGCCCTTTTCATTATTGGACAATAGGACTTGATTCCCTACATAGAAGTTGGTTACCTTGTCGTAGAACACTTTGGCTACCCGGGGATCCAGTTTGCCGAAAGATTCCTGCCAGAGAATTTCTGCCGCCGTGTAGGGAGAACGTTTGGTTGAATAGACCCGGGTAGAGGTGACTGCATCATAGAGGTCGGCAACAGCGACTACTGAAACACACAAACCGTTGTCATAACCTTTTCTCCCCATGGGATATCCCGAACCGTCTGCTTTTTCGTGGTGCATCAAAGCGGCATTGGCAATGTTATGACTGACCTTTTCATTTTGTATCAGCAGATTATAGCCCATCAAGGTGTGCTTTTTCATTTCTTCCATTTCGTCATCAGACAGTTTGCTTGGTTTGTTAAGTATGGAATCCGGTATGAATACCTTGCCAATGTCATGCACCAGTCCGGCTTCACCAAGTTCCCTGATCTCATCTTTGTTGCAACCCAGCCACCGGCCCATGAGGATACATAGCAGGGCTACATTTACAGAATGTGTAAACAAGTAATCATCTTTATCCTTCATCAGGCGCATTTGGCGGAAGAGATCATTTACATCGAAGACCTGCTCCAGCAGCATGTCTGTACAGTCGCTTACCTCAGTAAACTCCAGGGGTTTACCCAGTTTCGACTCCAGCATGAAAGACTTTACTACGTTGAGGGAATCGTCAAAAACATCTTCAAATTTTTTACCCGACTTTGAACGCGGCGCAGCCTCGTTTATATAGACCTCAAATATGTTTCTGGCCTTGAAATTATCAAGATGATCCTGGGTGATCACGGTCCCGCCAGGCAACAACAGCTGAGCATTGGAGGTGAATATGTCCTTACCCAGGGTAACACCTGGTTTCAAGCCACTAAGACTAATCCTCAGCATTTTTTAACCCCTCTTAAACTTATTTTTTAGTACCTATTCTACATATTCCTTTAGATTCCTTTTAAACTTCAACTAATTTGCTGGTATATTATCAGACATATTATATAGACTGAAAACAATCCGGCCGGATAGTATCTATTATAATCACTTTCAAATTCCGGTTTGCGAACTCTTCCTGCAACAGATCTCGAAGTAATGTCACAACTATCTGCTCGGTACCTTGATGGCCTGCATCGATCAGGGCAAGGCCGGCAGCTTCAGCATCTTTCGCATCGTGATACTTCAGATCTCCGGTAACCAGCAAATCTACCCCTTGTTTGATACAGGTGTCCAAAAAACTTGCTCCGGAACCGCTGATAACCGCTATGTTTTCTACAGTCTGCTGCAGATCACCGACCACTCTGATATTATCCAGGCTCAATATGTCTTTGACCCGAGAAGCATAATCCCCCAACCTGATCGCTGCCGGCAATCTGCCGCGGCGTCCCGGGCAATAGATCCGACCCTGATTCTCAAGCCGATACAGATCGAAAGCCACTTCCTCATAAGGATGAACCCTTAACATGGCATCAAGTATACCAGGCATGATTCCGCGGAAGGCGACCGTCTCCAGCCTGTATTCTTCCGCCATTTCCAATTCCCCGGTCTTGCCCTGCCAGGGGTTGGTGTTTTCTCCGGGGCGGAAAGTACCGGTGCCCTTGGCGGAAAACGTGCAATCAGAATATCGGCCGACATGACCAGCTCCAGCCGCGGTCATAGCCTCCCGGACCGTTTCGAGATGGGTGACCGGAACAAATACCACTATCTTATATAACTCTTCGGTGATAGCATTGAATAGAGGCTTGATATCTGTAAGGCCAAGTGTTTCTGCCAGGTATTGATTTAAGCCATTAGGAGCAGAGTCCAGATTAGTATGCGCTGAGTAAACAGTAATACCGGCTCTTATCAGGCTTTTGATCATATTGGGAACTGGATCAGTATAGTCAAGGTTTTTCAAGGCTTTGAATATCAGCGGATGATGGGTTATGATCATATCCGCCTTCTGTTCCAGTGCCTGCTCCATGATCGGAGCATCAAGGTCCAGCGCTAACATCACCCGGTCCACGATCTGCTCGGGGTCTCCCACCTGCAGCCCGACATTATCCCATTTTTCTGCCAGAGACACCGGAAAGTTCTTTTCCATTATCTCCATTACGTCCTTAACCCTGACCTGCATTTATTATCGCCTCCAATTCGCGTATTTTGAGTGTCATACTGGTACGAAGCTCCCGTGCTTGGATCCGATCTGACCTCCCCAGGTTCTCCAATACCTTTATATATTTATTGAGGAAATAATTCAGGTACCCGGTTTTCAACGGGTGATCCCCCTTTAGTATCAGCGGGCCCATATCCTGTTCCAGATCGGTCAATTGGTAAGACTCCCATCCCGGCCTGGTCTGGACGATAACATGATACTGGCCTCTCTCCGTGATCAGAATTTCCTTATCTATGGGCCAACCGCGAGCAGCCAACACCTTCCTCAACACCTCGGGCTTGCTCATGGGCTGTAATATGTAGTAGGAAAAAGATTCGGACTTGTCCCAATCACATGACAGAATTGAAGAAATCAGGTCTCCGCCCATCCCGGCTATAATAACGCCCTCCACCTCAGCGGGCAGAAGCACTTCCAAACCATCTCCCTGGCGAAGCACTATCCGCTCCCCAAAACTGCGGGCGGCTGCCGTTCTTTCCATTCTTGTATATGGACCATCCCCCAATTCACTGGCAATCGCCCAGGGGACCATCTCTTTCTCCACCAGGCAGATGGGCAGGCGGGCATGGTCAGACCCGATATCTGCTATAGGGCACCCGGGCTTGATCAGTTTAGATATCTCATGTAATCGGGTACTCTCCACCATTATCTCCTTGTATCCTGTTTCTCCAATTATGTCTGAACCGGTCCGTTATCGCAAGGCACGGCCATAAGATATAAAAACCCCGATCAATAAAATAATCGGGGTTTACAAGTTAACTATTTAGCTGGTTCCGAGTTATACCCGGGGCAAGGTTTTAAGGCTTTCATTCATCTCGGCGTCAGAAAACTCAACGTCTTCCATCTTTCCAGAAAGGTAAAGATCATAGGAATAGAGGTCGATGAGACCGTGGCCGCTGAGGTTGAAGACTATGGTCTTCTTGACCCCTTCCTGGTCAGCCTTGAGTGCTTCATCAATGGCAGCCCTGATAGCGTGAGCCGATTCAGGCGCTGGTACGATGCACTCGGTCTGAGCAAACATCATGGCGGCATCAAAAGTTTCATTCTGTTTTACTGCTACAGCTTCGATCAGGCCGTCATTGTATAGCTGCGACACCAGCGGTGAATCCCCGTGATATCTCAGGCCGCCGGCATGGATACCGGAAGGCATGAAATCGTGTCCCAGGGTATACATCTTGTTAGCCGGAACCAAGCCTACGGAATCACCGAAATCGTAAGCGAAAACACCCTTGGTCAAGGTAGGGCAGGCGGCCGGTTCCACCGCCACCAGGCGGATATTTTTACCGGCTAGTTTATCCGGAATAAAGGGGAAGGCCAGACCGGCAAAGTTACTGCCGCCGCCGCAACATGCTACCAGCACATCGGGATAGTCATCCACCATCTCCAGGGCTTCCTTTACTTCCTGGCCGATAACGGTCTGGTGCAGGCAGACATGATTTAACACACTACCCAGTGAATAATGGGTATCGTCACGTTTTGCAGCATCCTCTACTGCTTCGCTTATGGCTATGCCCAGACTGCCGTTGCTTTCAGGGTGCTGTTCCAGGATCTTGCGCCCGCTCTCGGTGAGGTTGCTGGGGCTAGCGATACAGGTGGCCCCGTATAATTCCATAATTGACCGCCGGTAGGGCTTTTGATTATAGCTGACCTTGACCATGTATACCATAGCTTCCAAGCCGAACAGTTTACAGGCAAGCGATAAAGCAGTTCCCCACTGCCCTGCACCGGTTTCGGTAGATATACGTTTTATCCCCTCGACCTTGTTATAGAAAACCTGGGGCAGAGCCGAGTTCAATTTGTGACTGCCCACCGGGCTGACACCTTCATATTTATAATAGATACGGCTGGAGGTCCCCAGGGCTTTTTCCAATTGCCGGGCCCGGTACAAAGGCGAAGGTCGATACTGTTTGTACAAATCACGTACTTCATTGGGAATCTCGATAAATCTCTCCTGGGATACCTCCTGCATGATCAGTTCCCGAGCGAAAAGCGGCTCCAGGTCAGAAGGTGCTAATGGTTGGAGAGTTTGCGGGTTTAGTCCCGGTTCAGGCAGATTGGGCATGTCTGCCTGTACGTTATACCAGAACTTTGGTATTTTTTCCTCTGGTAAAATGATTTTGTAGAGCTCGTCTTTGCTCATCTAAACTGGTCTCCTCTCTGCAGTAAAATTTAATCATTCCTGATTTTATCACAATTGATCAGAAGGCTCAAGCATTCGGCTATCATCTTATTGCATAAAAATGCTGGTACCCTCCGCAGGTCGGGCAACCACCCTCAGGGATTGACATCCGCTGACGAATCAGGTAATAGATAGGCATTTATTACCATCTCAGTTGTACAGTGCTGATGCGGATATCTCCGATAAGAATTCTGCAGTTATATCCATTTCGGCTAGAATGGCCTGGGCTTCTTCCTCACTGAGGCATGTGACCAGCAGACCGGCTTGCGGCATATAGACTAGGCCTTCCGCCCATTCGCGGCAGGCTGATATGATCGTGTGGGGTTTATCGGCCTTTACTTTAATAACAGTAACATCCAATCCCATATCCTCCAGACGGTTTACTTCCTGCTGCAAGCGGTATAGTACCAGTTGAGAGAGATCCAGCACATCTTGTTTCACTATGGTTTGAAGTTCCAGGAACCTGTTGAAAGGCTCTTCAATTATACTGGCTATTATGGACAGCAGCTTGATCCGCTCGCCGTCCATCAATATTGTATCTGCAAAAGACCAGATCAGAAGGTAGCCTCCAATCCAATCCCTTTGTTTAATGGGAAAGACCAATGCCTGCCTGTTATCGGCGAAGGCAACCACTTCATTTTCCGTGATCATTTCCACCGCAGCTATCATTTCTGGCGATAATAACGGCCCCTCGTTAAGATTCGGAACCATACAGTTTTTGGTACGAGTCAATATCTGCATTTCGTTCACACCCACACCCAGGCGTACTGCTGAAACCAATAGTTTTAAGAAGCTGTCCAGGTCCCTGGCTTCCCGAATTATTCCCAATACATCCTGTATAGCAAATATATTGGCCAAGCTCTGTTCCAATTGCTCGTTTTTGATCTTGAGTTGTTCGTATATCAGTACATTTTCAACTGCGGCTGTTACCGAATTGATCAGTAATCCCAACAGCTCCAGATCCTCAGGACCATACACCTGACCGGTGACTCTCTCGGAAAGTGTAATAAAGCCTAGATAAACTTCCGATTTTGTAAGGTGCAGAATCAATACCGGATCCAATAATTCACTGATCCCGCCGAATCCCGGAAAATTACTCAGAAAAGCTTCTCTCTGGTTATCATCATATTTATATTTAACGATAGAATTCTCCCGAGTCGGTATCTTCAGGGGACCATTCAGCCAATAGGCATGTTCCTCCACGGTAAATGCCGATTTTAGCTGCATCATCTCCAAGCGGTTTTCCTTCTCTTCATACAGGAATATGGAACTGACGCCTGATTGAAAGATCTCCATCAACATATCGAGAGTCAGCTGCATGGTTGCTTTTATATCAGTACTCGAGAAGATGACCTCCGCTGCACGGTAGACGGCTGCCAGAGCAAATAGCTTTTGATCCAGGACCCGGTTGCTCTGTACGAGATTCTCCTTGATCAGGTTCATCTCCCTGGCCTTGTTCAGGATCGTGCCCAGCGCTATAAGGGTAAGGCTATCCTGAGTGCCTATCCCATGATCGTCGAATGAAAAACATATCATCAGACAATCCAGATGCCCGTCGGTCTGCAGCGGGAAAATCACCCGAGCGCCATGTTTGGCCATCAATTTATAATTATCCTCACCAATATTAGCCGGAGTGCAGTTTCTCATAATGGTGGGATAAAACGCAACATTACTGTTTGCAAGCAAAGGTGGAGCATCCAGTACGAAATGTTGTATATCACCTAGCTTGATGCCTTTACTGATGATCGGTCTAAAAACACCATCCTGTAATTTGAGTACCACTGCCGACGGGAATGCAAACATTTCAGAAACGATCTCCAGGTATAACTGGAGAAGAAAATCATTTCCGTAAGGTTCAAAAATATTATTGATGATACTGGCCATAAAGTTGAGCTGATAAGCCAGTTTCGATTGGTTATTGCGGAGAACCTCCAGGTTATCTATTGACTGCTTCGCGCAGAATAAACGGCTGATATCATTGATGAATTCATGCACTTTGCCGGTGACCCGGGGCGACGGACCAGAAAATAACAAATAGGCACAGGCATCCCGGCCTTCCTTGGTGAATCTGATAATATGACAATAAGGCGGAAGCGGCTGTTTATCCTCTGCCAGTTTGATGCTTATTTCCGGCAGTGCATCCAGCCTCTTCTTTATACCCTCAAGATCAAGTGAAGGAGGAAGAACCCCGGCAGCTTCAACAACCATAAGTTCTGCATCACCTATATTAACTGGCGCTAAAAGCAGGGCATTTTCACATTTTAATTGTTTAACCAGTCGTTCCATGACCAAAGTATAAACACGGTTCGATGTTATAATTTCTGCAGCTGCCAGTACCTGTTTCATATAATACACTCCGTTTAGTTCTTAATTACCACTATTCTTCGTTCATTAGAATCGTAATACATGGTTATATTCTGCATATCGTGACTGAGTTCTACCACCTTATCCTTGATTCTCATGGCAGTGTTATCATTGATCTTATTCTTGACCTCGATCATCCCATCCCCTTTGGTGGAGCGCAGACATTGCATTATCTGTTCACGTTCGTCACGGTATCGCTCTATCTTATCCAGCAGGGAAGAATAGTACGGGAGAACCTTGGTTAAAGTCTCACGAGCCTCGGCATTTTTATCCTTGGCCAACAGCCGTACCCTTACAGCCAATTCACGGGCCTGATCCTCCTCTTTGGCGATCGAATCCTCTAAGATACGGTATTGCTGATACATTTTTTTACGATCGATTCCTTCCACCACCATATTCATATCCTTGTTGGCTTGAATGGTATTGACCTTTATCTGAGATCCGGCAGTAATCTGGTTTTGTCCCATAATGCGCCCTCGGATACCCTGCAGCAGAAAGGATCTCCCCGCTTTGATATTTGAACGGATAACGTATTCATTGACAACGATATTATTCCCCGCCTCGATCGCAGCTTCCTGTATGTAACGGGCCTCAACGTTTACTCCTGCTTGTACTAATGCATGACCGCGCCCGGTTATTCCCTGATGGATGAATACCGATCCATTCCTGGATATGACCGTAGCATCTTCCATACCGCCCCGTATTTCGATATCTTCGTCGGCCTCGATACAAAAACCGTCCTTGACCCATCCGTTAATCAAGACCTTGCCGGGAAAATTAATATTACCTACGGAAAAATCGGTATCGCCATTGACTATCTGCAGCTTGGTAACACTGATTTTGGGGC
>JBLMZJ010000144.1:0-6320 GCA_050258735.1 Deltaproteobacteria bacterium
TACCTCTTACTTCCATCGCGGCTAGAGCATGCTTCAGTTCGTCGATCTTGCCAGGCTTAATCACCGCCTCAATTTTTTTCATATGCTGCACCTCCTATATTTAATTATTGGCAGCAAACCGGGGCCCTCGGTTAGCTACAAAATATTTAAGGCGCTTTACCCCTCCTCTGGAGAGACAAAGCGCCTTCGCTTCAAAACCATATCTCATTTACACGTTAATTTTACTCCTTATACATGCTTTTAACAAGGCCTAATTCCGATGTTTTCAACTGGCGGGACCAACCATGGAGGCCTCGTATCGATAGGCTTCCTCCCCGTGATGTGATACATCTAACCCCGCTTCCTCATCCTCGTCTTCTGCCCGCAATGGTACAAAAAGTCCAATTGCTTTCATTATTATAAAGCTCATGGTTCCGGCATATAGGCAGGTTGCACCAACCGCCAGGAGTTGAATAAGGAAGGTGTGTGCGTTCCCAAACAGCAACCCATCGGCACCAGACGGATTAATAGCAATTGAGGCTAAAATTCCTGTAGCCAAAGTTCCTATCATGCCACCTACACCATGGATGCCAAATACATCAAGGGCATCATCGTAACCCATTAATTGTTTAAACTTACCCACTGCCAGGTAACATACCGGACCTGCCACTAACCCTATGAACAAAGCCGACATTGGGCTGACAAAACCACAGGCCGGGGTAATGGCAACCAGGCTGGCAACAGCTCCCGAAACGGCTCCCAGCATGGTGGGTTTACCGTGATCCATATACTCGGCTATCAACCAGGATAACGTTCCGGCTGCGGCAGCAGTGTTAGTGGTTATAAAGGCATTAGAAGCAATACCATTGGCCGCCAGAGCTGATCCAGCATTAAACCCGAACCAGCCAAACCATAAAAGACCAGCACCAACCATGGTAAGGGGCAAATTATGCGGGAGAATAGGTTCCCTGCCGTAACCCGTCCTGCGTCCTACGGCAATGGCTACAGCCAGTCCGGAAAACCCGGAGCATATTTCAACCACATTGCCCCCGGCAAAATCCAAAACCCCCAGGTTCTTTAACCATCCCCCAGCCCCCCATACCCAATGAGCGACAGGGTCATATACCAGAGTTGACCACAGTAGAATGAATATCACGAATACGGAGAACCGCAATCGTTCTGCAAAGGAGCCAGTTATCAAAGCCGCCGTAATAACCGCAAACATAAGCTGAAATATGGCAAAAGTTCCGTGGGGAATGGTCCCGGCGTAGATTGAGTTAGGGAGACTGCCAACACCAGCAAAGCCCGCCCACTCTAAGCTTCCTATTATATGTCCTATATCAGGGCCAAAAGCCAGGCTATACCCACAGATGATCCATTGAACCGAAACTAATCCAACAGTTACAAAGCATTGTACCATTATATTAAGAACATTCTTTTTTCGAACCATTCCACCGTAGAATAAGCCAAGGCCCGGGGTCATTAAAAGAACCAGTGCGGCTGACATAAGTACAAATGTCGTGTCGCCTGAGTCAACGTTTGAGGGCTGAGCCGCGCGGGCTACCAGAGGAACCGCATATACAAATATCATGGTCGTTAATGATAACATCAGGGCTTTTGCGGATGACTTCATACTAATCCTCCCAACATACGTAAATATCGCAACGGATATATTTTCAAAAAAAAGGCGCCCATAAGCGGGGTATTAACCCTGCACATGAGCGCCTTTGCTTCAAGTTTATTTTCCTACATCTGTTGATTTATAAGGCTGCGTCGCCTCGTTCTCCGGTGCTAATCCGGATTATATCTTCGATCGGATAGACAAATATTTTCCCGTCCCCGACCTTGCCGGTCTGGCATACTTGAATAATTTTTTCAACGATTCTTTCTAACCAATGATCCCGGCAAATAATTTCCACTTTTACTTTAGGAAACAAGTCGACTTTGTGTTCCTGTCCCCGGTAATATTGTTTTTGCTCTTTTTGAAGTCCTCTTCCCATTACTTCATATAAGGTCATTCCCCGAACTTCCATTTCAGCTAAAGCTACTTTTAGTTCTTCCAATTTTCCCGGTCTAATGATCGCCTCTATTTTTTTCACAGGCCTCACCCCCTGAGGTATACCCGAATTAATAGACGGTTAATTTGGTATTTAAACCCCCTAACGTTCCCAGATCATTACCCCCAGTTCCGGTCATTTCCTGGGTTCCCCGTCAGGCCACAGGCAATGTAACGCTGGCCGTTTATGTTTTCCAGAAGCAATTCCTGTTCACCCGATTCCAATGCCTGCCTGATAATATCGTTTAATTGGCGGTAGTGCAGGCTTTCGGCATTAACAATTCATTTTGCTGCCCCCTTTCAACATCATGAAGCAAGTCTTCCAAGTCAATTTGGTTCAGAAATGGAGCCAGCAGTATCTGTTCCATTCCCTGAATGTTAATTTTTTTTCTTATTAATTCGGTAAGAATCCCTATCTTATCAACATTATTAATCGCTATGAAACCGGTTATTATTCCTTGATCCAGGACTATTTTTCGGTAATAAGGGTTTTGCGAGGTTTCATTCAGTGTTTTCACACCGTCAGCGCGGGAATCACCGGCCGACATTATGGCCAGGCCTAATAGACTGGTGGAGTTCAGAGCTAAGGACTCTAGATATTCCGCTTCACCCGAAGCCATATTGATTCCGGCCACCCGTCCCTGATCGTAGGCTAGCGGTAAAAGAGGCACCACATTTTGCCTACCGCTTAAGACTTCCATTGCTTCCGCGACATCCCCCGCAGCGTAAATATTGGGTATACTCGTCCGTTGGTGCAGGTCGACCAGAATTCCGCGATTGGTATCAATACCTACACTTTTAGCCAGGGCAATATTAGGAGTGGTTCCAGCCGCAACAATGAGGAGATTGCAGGGTACTTCTTCCCCATCTGATAACCGCAACCGGTTAATCAATGGAGAGCCTTCAATTTCTTTAATTTCTATCCCCATGCGGAAATTGATTCCCTGATTAACTAGATGCTGCTGGACTATTCTCCCTGACTCCTCATCAAGTGAACCCGGCATTACATGTGGAGCCATGTCGATAACGGTTACCGGCACCCCCAGAGAGTGCAGAGCTTCGGCAGCTTTTAGCCCTACCAGACCGGCCCCAATGATAACAGTCTTAGTGCCTGAATGAACCAACCTCATTATCCGCCTGGCATCCTGTAGAGTGTAGAAACCTATAACGTTTTCCCGCCCAGCAGAGATTTCATCTAACAAGGTTGGAGTACCTCCTACAGTCAGAGCCAGGCAATCATAGTTCAGTTGACGTCCACCGGACGTGACAATGAATGACTTTTCCGGGTTGATTTCTGCAACTTCACTGCATATAACATCAACATTATTCCGAATATAGAAAGATTTCTGCCGGTAATAAAGCTTTTGTGAATCGATTTTACCGGCTAAGTAATATGAAATTAAGGTACGGGAGTAGTATGGATCCTCCTCCGCTGTTAAAACGGTAATGGTTCCATCAGGATCTATACTTCTTATCCCTTCTATGACTCCCACCGCAGCCACCGAAGCCCCAATTATTACGTAACGCATAAGGTCACCTCCAAATGTTACCCAACATTTCTTACCTCTAGCGCTTCATAGAAGGTATAACCGTCTGAACCGATCATTTTTCAAACCCCCGAGCTCACACCCGGGGGGTGCCCTTATTTACAGGTCTCACTCAGGCCGTCGGCATTTTTTTCTTATCAAAAAGTATAACTTCTAGGGTTGATAGATAAGAAAAACTAGGGCTTCCGACGTTCAAGGATGAACTAGTGTCGCGGTGCCATGGATGGCAAGGAGCGACCGCCTGCGTCAAGGACTTGGCGCAAGCGAAGTTTTTCTAATCGATGCTTAAGCCTTCTTAGGCATTATCTTGCGATAGACTTCTTTTGGGGGTTTCTTTTTGTTATCTACAGTGAGAAGTCGATCTATACTGATAGCAAAGAGTCTTTCATTTTCTTCTAAGTACGGCAGGATGAGATCCCAGTCCGCATCGCTGATTTCATTAAATTCACCGCCGTTAAGCTGTTCTTCGACCAGCTTTTTCTGCGGATCACGGACATAGATGGCGCCGCCGGATGCAAGTGAGAAAATGTTAGAGCCCGAGTAGGGCGAGTCATATTCCCGGATAGATCCGTCCTCATCATTAAAGCCGATGCCGTTTAAGACGACAAACCCACCGCCGTTAAGCGGATCGCCGGCCATGAAGGATTCCGCCAGATAGTCCAGTGCCGTACCGTTAATAACCACGCGCGGTCTGCCTACGGCATTGATCAGCGGCCGTCCGGCGGCATTGCCCATGATATAGGCGGAGCCGCCTTTGGCACCATACATAAAGGTCTGACCGACATCTCCGTAGACCACCAGCTTGCCGTCTTTCATAATCTGGCAGAGTTGATCTTGGGCATTGCCGTGCACGTAAATTTCCATGCCGTCAATGCCGGAGGCCAGATAATCGCCGGAAGAGCCATAGACATCTATCCGCACGCCCCCCGTAGCCGGGCCGAAACCGCATCCGGTAAACCGCTGGCCGCGGTACTTGTATACAATAAAGCGTTTCCAGCCCAGTTTGTAGGCTTTGACAATCAGCACTGCGTCGCACAGATCGCCTTCCGGTTCAAAGGCTTCTGCATCAATAACCAGGATTTTCTCATTATTTTGCGGGGCGCGGATTTCCCCTCGCGTGGCAAAATCAATCCGGCTGAAACGGGAGTTGGGTTTCCCGGTAATCAGGGTGGTTTCATCAAAAATCGCATCCAGAGCGAGCTTGATGACATGCTGGAGAGAGCTTCTCTTTATCTTGCCGGTATTATAGCGCAAGTCGCTCAAAAGAGTCAGACTGTCAATCGCGGTTTGCTTGCAGTCATCATTTTCATTCATATGCTTTTTTATGGTTTCAATAGCGAACCTAAGGCTGTTGGCATCGAATCCGCCGATATTTTCCTGAATATAGGCAACTATTTTCCGGGTGGCTGTTGCCGGATCTTTTTCAGCAAAAAAGGCTTGAAGCTTTTTCTCGATCGCCTCGCAGGCCGCATTGGATTTAACCGGCTTGGCAACATCACAGATTTCTTTATCCTTAGGAGTTTCAATTATCCGGCCGAATTTATCAGTACAGACCAGCTTTTTATTGCCGCTGGCGTCGCCGCTATCTTTCAAGCTGAAGATAAAGGAGCCGCCGTCCGTATAGCTGCCGCCGCGGGCATTCCAATACTTGTCGGCAATGGGCCGGAAGCGGGCATCTTCCCTTGCCAGCGAAGTCAGGGTAGCATCAATGGCCTGCTTTTCTGAACAGATCAGTCCCACCTGCACTTCGCCTTCCTGCAGGGCAAATACCTGAGGACGCAGCATGGCTGTATCGGTAATGCCGATTAGCTGGAACTGGCCATCCCGCACGTCATTTCTGGCGATGATGAAGAACCACGGACCATCGGGTGAGGCGCCCACATGATGCGTCTGAATGGCCTTGTAGAGCTGCTGCTTTTCAGGAGGCAGCATATCGAAGTCCATTTCCGAGGTCGGCGCCATGGCTTCAATCAGATGTTCAAGCGGATACTTGTACACGCGGCTCCACAGGTCAAGCAGCAGGGCCGCTTCTTCGGTATCGGTCAGGAATAGGGGGTGGCAATTGCGCTGGTTCAGGTATTCATATATCGACTGGTAGTTGGCGAAATCGCCGTTGTGCACTAACGCCTCGTTCAACGCGCTGAAAGGGTGGCAACCGCCTGGATGCCAGACACGTCCGCGTGTGGGATAGCGCTGGTGAGCCAGCCAGACATGCGCCTTGAAATCATCCAGCTTATAATAACGCACCACATTCTCAGCATACCCCACAATTTTTAAGATCATCATATTACGGCCATGCGACATAACAAAGGCTTTTTTCTCGCCCAGCGAGGCATAATAGCGCGTATTGATCTTGAAGCTGTTCTGATACACCAACTCATCTTCCGCATCGCGCCGTTCCATGAAGGTCAGGCCCGTTTCCTGGATAAAGGCATCCAGTACGTCGTCCTTGACGCGCACAAAATAGCGCATGATGTCCGGCGGTCTTACTTCCAGGCCGATGGACTGATAGTCATCGAGGGTGTCAAGCTTTTCGGATTTATCTATGGTAAAGTTCGGTTTGATATAGGTCTCTTCGATCTCTGCTGCCACGCTGTTATCAAGCAGGGCAATGTGGAGCATGTAGTCATCATCCAAGACCTGGCGGGAAACGCCTAAGGCTTCCGGTACAAAACCGACTGCGCCGATGCCGCCGCCTTTGCCGTTGCCGCGGTTGTGCATCTGTACCGAAGGCTCAA
>JBLMZJ010000145.1:0-5107 GCA_050258735.1 Deltaproteobacteria bacterium
AGCAGCACCGACGAACGGCTGCAGAAGGCGGCAGCGCATGATCCAAGTTTTATCTATTGTGTTTCTGTACGCGGGGTTACCGGTGTTAGAGAACTGCCCGAGCAGGAGATCAAGGAGTATCTTGCACGAGTGAGAAATCACTGTTCTGCCCCACTGGCCCTGGGGTTTGGCATCTCCGGGCCGGAGCAGGTGAAGAAATTCCGGGGAGCAGCCGACGCGGTAGTCATCGGCAGCCAACTGGCCCGCATCATTGAGGAATACTCGTCCCGGCCCCAACTGCTGCCGGGTGAACTGGAGAAGATCATGCGGGGCCTGAAACAAGCCGGACAGGCTTGAAGGAAATACAAGGAGGAGTCTGACCATGGTTTTCATCCTGGCAGCTAAAAATGATGAACTGCAGAATTCTGTGATCAATATAACCACCGGGCAGGGAGACCTGACCATCGGCGAAGGCAGCTGCACCATGATCGCGGGGCCCTGTGCCGTGGAATCCCGGGAGGCTTATCTGGAGATAGCCCTTTTGCTCAAGGATACCGGTATCCATATACTGCGTGGGGGGGCTTACAAACCCCGTACCTCCCCCTATTCCTTTTCCGGTCTGGGATTGGAAGGGCTGAAGATCCTGGCCGAAGCGCGGGATATCACCGGTCTGCCGGTAGTAACCGAGGTAATGGACCCGCGTGATCTGGATAATGTAGCCTGCTACAGCGATTTGGTGCAGGTGGGCAGCCGCAATATGCAGAATTTCACCCTGCTAAAGGAAGTCGGCCACTGTTGCCGGCCAGTGATATTGAAGCGCGGACTGGCCTCGACCATTGAAGAATGGCTGCTGGCTGCCGAGTATATCCTCGATGCCGGCAATGACCAGGTCATCCTCTGCGAGCGGGGGATCCGGACCTTTGAACAGATGACGCGTAATACGGTGGATATAGGGGCAGTGGCCCTCATCAAGGAATTATCGCATCTGCCGGTTCTGGTAGATCCCAGTCATGCTACCGGCCGTCGCTCCCTGGTGGCACCGGTAGCCCGGGCGGCCATTGCCGCCGGGGCCGATGGTTTGATGATAGAGGTACACCAGAGACCGGAAGAGGCCCTGTCTGACGGAGCCCAATCTTTAACACCAGAAGGCTTTGCCGCTCTAAGCAGGGATATCAGCCGCCTTGCCCGCCTCAGCGGCAAAGAGTTTAGCTCAGTCCAGGCAATATAGCGGGAGGTACAGTTATGAATGACAGCAACTATGAACCAGCAGAATTTAGTTCTCTGACTTATCACAGTCAGGGAAGTATCGATATAGAACGCCGGGTGGAAAGGATCCGTGTGCAAGGCGCCTGCGACTACATCCTTGATAATGTCGACAGTTGCCGGGGGGCGCTGTTTTCCAGCAGCTACGAATACCCCGGGCGCTACACCCAGTGGGACATCGGTTTCATAAATCCCTGCCTCGAATTGCGCAGCCGGGGCCTGGATTTCTCTATTACTGCGCTTAGCGGGAGGGGCTCTTCTCTATTACCGGTAATCAATAGCAAGCTCACAGTTCTTCCGGAACTCGAATATCTTGAATCTGATTTGGACAACATCCGAGGCCGGGTGCGGCAATCCGATACCTTTTTTGTGGAGGAGATGCGCAGTCGCCAGCCCACCATTTTTACAGTTATTCGAGCTGTCAAAGAGCTGTTTGCTTCATCAGAAGATCGTTTCCTCGGGCTTTACGGAGCATTCGGTTATGATCTGGTCTTTCAGTTCGAGCCCATGGAGCTTTGCCTGGAACGGGACGCCGATCAGGCCGACCTGGTTCTCTACCTGCCGGATGAACTGGTAGTGGTGAATCACCGGATGGAACGAGCTTATCGGATTCGTTACAGTTTTCCGGGATTCCCGGTTAGCGAGGGTTTTAACGGCTCTTCCGGATACGCTGATCTTTGCATGGCAAACGACCCGGTGATATCCAGGCATCAGTATGGACATTATGCTGATATTGCCCGTCATGCCCTGGATTTTTTTGCCCGGGGGGATCTCTTTGAAGTAGTGCCGTCCCAGACCATCTATGAACCCTGTTCAGCGGAGCCTTCACAGGTATTTAAGTCACTCAGGAAGATAAATCCCAGCCCCTATGGCTTTATTATTAATCTGGGCAATGAGTTCCTGGTCGGGGCCTCCCCTGAGATGTATGTAAGGGTAGAGGGACGCCGGGTAGAGACTTGCCCGATCTCGGGAACTATCAAAAGGGGAAAGGATGCCATAGAAGATTCGGAACGTATACGGGAACTGTTGAATTCTTTTAAGGACGAAGCCGAATTGACTATGTGCACTGATGTTGACCGCAACGATAAGTCCCGGGTATGCCAGCCCGGGTCGGTAAAGGTCATCGGCCGTCGTCAGATCGAGATGTATTCCCACCTGATCCATACAGTCGATCACGTAGAGGGGATCCTGCGCCCCGAATTTGATTCCCTGGATGCTTTCCTGACCCATATGTGGGCAGTTACTGTCACGGGGGCACCGAAACGGGCAGCTGTCAGATGGTTGGAACAAAATGAAGATTCGGCCCGGGGATGGTATGGTGGGGCCGTAGGGTTCCTTAGTTTTAACGGCGACCTTAACACCGGGCTTACCTTGCGGACTATCCGCATCAAGAACGGGATCGCCCAGATAAGGGTAGGGGCTACCCTGCTTTATGACTCCATTCCGGAGAGTGAAGAGGCGGAGACCTATCTCAAGGCAGCGGCCATGATGAAAGCCCTGCAGGTCAGCGCAGAAGCGCCGCAGGCGGTCAGGTCAGGAACCGAAAGGGGCAAAGGCAAGAAGATTTTGTTAGTGGATCATGAAGATTCATTTGTTCATACGCTGGCCAATTATTTCCGGCAGACCGGGGCAGAGGTCGAGGTCCTGCGAGGTCCGCTGGCCCGGCGTGTGCTCGAAGCCAATAAGATCTATGATCTGGTCATCCTTTCCCCGGGCCCGGGTCGGCCCCAGGAATTTGCATTGGGCCAGACCATTGGACTGTGCCTGGACCGCAGCATTCCGATTTTTGGTGTCTGTCTGGGCTTGCAGGGCCTGGTTGAATACTTTGGCGGCAGTCTGGGTCAGCTGGACTATCCGCAACACGGTAAAACCAGCAGGGTCAGGATCTGCGGAGACGGGCCCATCTGGCGGGACTTGCCCCAGGAGTTTTCTGTGGGTCGTTATCATTCACTGTATGCCAGTTCTCTACCCGAATGCCTAACCACCAGTGCCATATCCGAAGACGGAGTGGTAATGGCGGTAGAACACGTGGATATGCCGGTAGCAGCTGTACAATTTCATCCCGAATCGATCATGACTGCCGGTGATAATAATGGCTTGCGCTTGATTGGAAATATTGTGGAATATTTGAGCTAAAGCTCGGGAAAGTAGGTTATACTTGAGGTATGTAATCATCATGCATTCGAGGGAGGTTTACAAGTGTTGATGGGTATGACCTGCTTTCCGCAGCCGCTTGGGGTAGATATATGGGCCAAGAATGAACTGGCAAAGCTGGCAAGCCCATTTTTGGATGGTTTCTTCAATACGATAACTGAATTAGGCTCACCCACCGGATTGGTTATATTTACGGCTGCGATAACCTTATGTTTGCTCTATATGAGGAAAAGAAGAGAAGGATTTTTCCTGGGGGCAACCATGCTGGTAGGATGGGGCCTCATGCGTGAGATCAAAGATCTGGTCGCCCGGTCGCGCCCAACGGGTGAGCACCTGACCTATGCAGCGGGGTTCAGTTTTCCCAGCGGTCATTCCATGTTATCACTGGTTTTTTATGGCTTCATTGTCTATCTGTTGATCGCGTCAGGCCGGGTAAAGAACAAGACGGCTCTGATAGTCGCAGCTGGTATGCTGATACTCCTTATAGGGGTCAGCCGAGTCTACCTGAATGTCCATTATGCCAGCGACGTGGCGGGAGGCTTTTTGATAGGCGCCTTCCTGCTAATTGCCGCTATCCGGCTTATGAACTGGAGCCGTGGCCGCTGGTTCCATTCCTGGGAATGATTACTTACGGCGGTTTTTCTTCTGCATCCGCCGCTCTTTTTTACCTTCAGGGGAGAATAATATCTCGTTGCGGGCCTGCTGTTTGCGGCCGCCGATATGATCATGTTCTTTTCCCCTGGCTACGACGAGCGTATGCCCGTCATCATAACTCAAGGCAACCGGCAGGTTCGATTCGCCATATACCACTATATAACCAAACTCCGTCAGCAGGCTCTCGTTTTTCAGCCAGCGGCGGATTTCCTTTTTTATGACAGAAAAATTACGGCCGCTATGGAGCCCTTTGCCATGGTTGATATCCAGAACTTCGACCCCGTGTTCCAGGCACCAGCGCAGATTGAACTTTGTTTTTTCCAGGGCATCATCCAGAGCCATGCCATGCAAATTTAATGTTTCGACTTTCATACGGATTATTTATCCTCCAAAAGGGGGACTAAATTCCCAAGTTGTTCATTCGCATTATACTATAATTTGGGCACAAAAAAAGGAGCTTTTTCATACAAAATATAGATTTGAGCACGATAATATGTAAAAATGGATGCTAATATATGGTAGATGAAAGAGCAGGATATATAGTAAAATCAAGATAATTATATTAATTATAAATGGAAAGAAAACGTTATTTGCTTCAATTGTTTTGGGGGGTTATTTCAGGGTGAACGGAATAAGGGGAGTTACCGAGAGACAGGTAAGATACCTCAATGACCTGCTTGACAACATGAATGAGGTTTTCTACACCTATGATCTAGAAGGCAAATTAACTTACGTAAATAAGAAGTGTTTGGAAACTACGGGATACCTGCTGGAAGAAATGTTGGGTCATTACGGTTGGGACTTTATTCCCGAACGATATAAGGAAATATTCCGGGATGCCACCGTAAAACGTCTGAAGGAGAGTCCTGCCCGGGCTTCCTACCTGATCACTGTTCAGAAAAAGGATGGCTCCGAACGCATCTTGCGCCTGAATGCCTCGCCTATAGTTGATAATGGGGCCGTACTGGGTGAGATGGTACTGGCCGAGGATGAGACGGAACGCCGCCAGGCTGAAAAGACCTTAAAAAAGAACAACATCCTCATGCAGATGATGCAG
>JBLMZJ010000146.1:0-7738 GCA_050258735.1 Deltaproteobacteria bacterium
TGTCTTCGTAGCGGACCAGCAGGGAAGAACCTTGACCCAGACCAGCACTGTGCACCCCACCGGTCAGGCGAAAGGTCTCCGATGTGCTGTTTAACTCTTCGATTGCAGATAGTAAGTCCCTGGCCTTAAAGATGCAGTCTCCTCGAGGGGCAAATGAAGACTCCTGCACTAAAAAAGCGGGCGAAGTCAGGCCCTTGCCCATGCAGGTATTGACCACCCGTACCTTGTTATCCGAGGGCTCTATCGATAAATCGGCCTCGATCAGTACCCGGTTTTCGGAAACCAGTTTTAGCGAGTTTATTGACTGGCCCCGGGAGAGCAGCCCCTCGCTGACCATATAACCCACGGCCAATTCCTCATAATTGGCGGGGGAACAGGCCAGGGCAGCCACTTCCTTATCATTGACTACTATAGTCATTTGTGTTTCGATGACGACCGGATCGAAAATATCGTGTATGACCCCTTCCCGGTAAGCCTTCATGGGTCGCCTGATGTAAAACTGCGAGGCCATCTGCTGTCTCCTTTGATGTGATTTTCGACTGAATACCGGTTTTCTTGACCTATGAGCTATATTTAACCATATAAATCGATCCAGGGCTATACCTGCCAGTGTGAATCGGACAACAGGTCTTGGCAGTAGTATACTCAACTTTTCATCTTTGCCATGCCATCGGCAAATAGTATAAGCTGTTCATAACCCGTTAATATGGAGAAACAACATGGAAAACAGCGGCGATTGGTCTGTTGCCAAGCCTGATGAAAGCCTGTCCCGAATGCTGGCCCGGGAGCTTGGCCTGTCCATTACCTTGGCCCGTCTGTTGACGGTCCGGGGGATTGAAAGCCCGGACGAAGCACGGCGTTTTTTTGCCTGCAGTCTGGATGATCTGACGGATCCCTGGCAGATGGGCGGTATGGATGCGGCAACAGCTAGGATCACACAAGCTATAGAACGCTCAGAGAAGATCATCATATACGGCGATTATGATGCAGACGGAGTTTGCAGCGCGGTTTTGATGTTCCAATGCCTGGACCGGCTGGGCGCCCGTGTAGAGTACTATTTACCGGACCGCTTCACCGAAGGCTATGGCTTGAACATGAAGGCTGTTGAAAAGCTGGCCCCCAACTATCACCTTTTGATCACGGTAGATAATGGTATATCCTCATATGACGAAATCAAGCGGGGTCGGGAGTTGGGATTGGACATAGTCGTCACTGATCACCACACTCCTCCTCACGAGATCCCGCCGGCAACGGCAATAGTAAACCCGAGGCTGGATGGTCTGAAAGGATGCGCTGATCTGGCAGGAGCAGGGGTGGTCTTTCAGGTTTGCCGGGCCCTGTCCCAGGGCAGATTAAGCACCGATGAGATAATGTCCTGGCTGGATATCGTGGCCCTCGCTACGGTGGCAGATGCAGTACCATTAAAAGACGACAACCGCATCCTGGTCAAACATGGCCTGCGTAGAATGAGCAATACAGTCAATTTAGGTCTCAGAGCCCTGATCAAGGCCAGCGGGTTGGATGTGCAGGAACTGACCGCCTGGCATCTGGCTTTTATTCTGGGGCCCAGGATCAACGCAGCCGGCCGGCTGAAAACTGCCCGCCTGGTAGCCGAGCTGTTTCTATCAAATAACGAGGATGAAGCACAACAACTGGCCGTTGATCTTTGTGAACTTAACAGCCAGCGGCGTGTGGTGGAAGAAGGTGTGACCCAGGCTGCTACCGCCTTTATCGAGGGTCAGGTCGACCTGGATGAGGAACTGGTATTGGTAGTGGGTGGTGAAGGCTGGCATCAGGGGGTCATCGGTATTGTTGCTTCAAGGATCGCCGAGCGTTACAATCGGCCGGCTATTGTCATATCCTGGGATGGAGAAGAGGGGAAGGGTTCCTGCCGCAGTCTGCCCGGTTTCAACATATACGAAGCACTCTCCTCTAACGCATCATGGCTCCAGCATTTCGGCGGGCACAAATTGGCAGCCGGACTGAGCCTGCAGCGATGCAATTACGAAGAATTCCAGAGGGCCATAAATAATTGGAGCAGGGAAAAGGGGTTGCCCCGGGTCTATAACCGTCAGCAGTCGGTGGACCTGGAACTGGCCCCGAATGAGATAACCATGGATCTGGTCAGGGAACTAAGAGTGTTGGAGCCTTATGGCGAGGAAAATCCCGCTCCCCGATTTGTGATGCGCGGTATATACCTGCAGTCATATCAACTAATGGGTAAAGCCCGGGAGCACTTTCGTTGCCGGGCTGCCGGATTCGATGGGGTGGCCTTCGGCAGGGCGGATTTAATGAAGCCTTCATTATCCTACCTGAACCACGATCTGCTCTTCAGCCTGGAGGAAAATGAGTTTCGGGGGAAAAGGAACATCCAGCTTCGTATAAGCGATATGAAGCCTTCCTGCAGTACTCTGGGGGATTTTTGTCACAGCCCAGCGGCCGAATGGTTGAGAGCCTGTATAGTTCTGTTGCAGGGACAATTGGAGCAAGGGCATGGTGTTATTGTGATCTATCCCACATCCCGGCTTTTAAACAAACAAAAGATGATGTTTAAACGATTCTTTCCATCAGGGGTAGTTGAGGAATTGCACGGCTGTATGCCCTACAGCAACAGGCTCCGAGGTGAAAATAGACTGCGGGATGCCCAGATCAAGGTATGCCTGACTACCAACTCATATATTTCATATTACCTGCGAAAATATGATCTGGATAAAAACAGATATCATATAGTACAGATTTGGACCACCCCAACGGGGATAGAATGGGAAGAATTATTAGAGAAACACCAACATACGGTCTGGCATTGGGTTCCTCGTCATCGTTTCAATGTAAATCGGGATTGGACAGTGAAAAAGGACTGCCGGACCTTTATATACAGCAACCGGCCGACCACCCTCAGAAATCTCAGCCAAAACGTGCCGGGGCTGTATATCGAAGTAGGAGCGGATACCCCGGAAAAGAGAGATGCCATCCGGCAGAGTTTTCTGTCCAGTGAAGGCGGTATTCTTTTATCTGATGGGACCTACGCCGGACCTTTTAACCATCAGGCAGTCGACGAATTGGTCTTTGCCGATCTGCCCTTCAGTGAATACGAGACTATGACAGTACTGAACCAGATAGCGGCTGATCAGGAAACCACTATTTGGGCGACCTTCGGGACAGAAGCGATAGACTTTAACCGGAGTCACCTGGAACGTTCCTATCCGAGCGGGGATATGGTCAAAACAGTATGGGGCTACCTGACTGGCATAGGTCAGGATATTGTAAGTATCTCGGCAGAAGCCCTGAGCAGTGATATAAAGCCGAAAATCGGCAGAGGAGTCTCTTCCCTGGAAATTGAAGCTGTGCTTTGCATACTGGCTGATCTGGGCTTGTGTGAGATCGTGAAAAAGGGTAGTATAATGGCTATAAAGCTCAGAAATACTGGAACCGCCGATTTCGACCTCAGTCAGTCCCCCTATTACCTGGAAGGCCTGGCCGAAAAACAGGCTTTTGCATCATGGTTGGAGCGGTTGAATGAATTATATGCGTGGTGATGCCGATGGGTCCCGAAGTAAACATGATAATAGACCAAGTAAAAACCTATGATCCTGACGCTGATTTTGCGATGATCGAAAAGGCATTCAACTATGCGGAAATAGCACATACCGGGCAGAAAAGGAACTCCGGTGAGCCTTATATCATACATCCGGTCGAAGTAGCCATGATACTGGCCGACATCGAGATGGACACCGCCTCGATCTGCGCCGCCCTGCTTCATGATGTAGTGGAGGATACCGACATCACTTTCATTAATATCCTCAGCGAATTTGGCGAAGAGATAGCATTGATGGTAGACGGGGTAACCAAACTCTCCCGCATCGAATTTCAGTCCCGAGAAGAGGCTCAGGTTGAGAACCTGCGTAAGATGTTCATGGCTATGGCCAAGGATATCCGCGTCATAATCATAAAACTCGCCGACCGCTTGCACAACATGCGTACCCTGCAATACCAGAGCGAGGCCAAACAAAAGGAAATAGCCCGTGAGACCATGGAAATATTTGCTCCCCTGGCACATCGCCTGGGGATTTTTAAGTTCAAATGGGAATTAGAAGACTTGGCCTTTGCCTATCTGGAGACCGATATATACTATGAGATCGCCAAGCGTTTGAAGCAAAAGCGGAGGGAACGCGAGGACTATGTCAGTGAACTGATAGATCAGATCCAGACCGGACTCCAGCAGATCGGCATCAAAGCCGACATAGCAGGTCGTCCCAAGAACATTTACAGTATTTATAAGAAAATGGTCAAGCAGGACAAGGACATCGATGAGATCTATGACAAGATCGCTATCCGGGTCATCGTCAATGAAGTACCGGAGTGCTATGGAGTGCTGGGCATAATCCATACCATGTGGCGCCCGCTTCCCGGACGCTTTAAGGATTACATCGCTACACCGAAAAACAATATGTACCAATCACTGCACACTACTTTGATCGGGAAGGGCGGAGAACCCTTTGAAGTACAGATCCGTACCTGGGATATGCATGGTTCGGCCGAATACGGCATAGCCAGTCACTGGCGCTATAAAGAAGGGGCCAGCCCCAAAGAAAAGGACTTCGATGAGAAACTGGCCTGGCTGCGGCAGATGCTGGAGTGGCAGCAGGAAATAAAGGATAACTCCGAGTTTATGGAATCCTTGAAGATAGATCTTTTCGATGATACTGTTTTTGTTTTTACTCCCAAGGGTGCGGTATTCGAACTGCCAAAGGGAGCCTGCCCGGTGGATTTTGCCTACCGGGTCCATACTGAGGTTGGGCATCGCTGCACCGGGGCCAAGGTGAACGGACGCATAGTACCGCTGGATTATCCCCTGGGGAATGGCGATATCGTAGAGATACTCACTGCAAAGAATTCTCCGGGACCATCCCACGACTGGCTGAATATAGTCAAGACCTCTTCGGCCAAGGGTAAGATCAAGAGCTGGTTCAAACGTGAACAGCGGGAAGATAATATAATCAGAGGCCGGGAACTGCTCGAAAAGGACTTGAGAAAGAAACAGCTCAACGCCAAGGAATACTTGAAAGAAGACCGTCTGCGGGAAGTGGCCAGAAAATTCAGCTTAAATACTCCCGAGGATCTGTTTGCCGCGGTAGGAGATAATGTACTTACACCGGTGCAGGTGATCAATCGTATCAGAGAGATGTATTTCCCTGAGACGGTAAACGAAGAAGCTGCGGCGGCTGTAAAGTTAAAGGAGGCTGCCAGTCCAGAGAAACATACTGCAGCGCTGACTATAAAAGGTATCGATGATTTGGCAGTCCGATTAGCTCGTTGCTGTAACCCTCTGCCGGGTGACCAGGTTCTTGGTTACATTACCCGGGGCCGGGGGATGTCAGTACATCGCGTAGATTGTCCCAACCTACAGAATTATCTAAACAATGAAAAAGACCGGGTTATGGAGGTGTCCTGGGCCGACAAGAAGGGTATCTATTATGTGGAACTAGAGGTCAAGGCATTCGACCGTGCTCGCCTTACCACAGATGTAATGAACGTGATAGCTGACATGCATGTTCAGATAAATTCTGTATTTTCCCGGGCTACCCGTAACGGCCAGGCTGTGATGAATTTTAAACTCGAGATCATGGACCTCAGCCAGCTTCAGGCGCTCATCAAACGCATACAAAATGTGCAGGACGTACTGGAGGTAAGGCGCAGTCATCCCGGAGAGGTTAAAGGTGATCAGTAATGAGGGCTGTAGTACAGAGATGTCTGGTCAGTTCGGTGACGGTTGATGGCCGGGAAATAGGACGAATAAACCGTGGTTTGGTAGTCTTGTTGGGCATCAGTCAAGGTGACACCAGCAAAGAAGCCCATTATATAATGGACAAGATCATCAATCTTCGAATATTTCCTGATGACGAAGGTAAAATGAACCGGTCTCTGCTCGAATCTGGGGGAGAGGTACTTCTGGTCAGTCAGTTTACTCTATACGGTGACGCCCGCAAAGGCAGGCGACCCAGTTTTATCGATGCTGAACTGCCGGACAAGGCGCTTCCTTTATTCGACTATTGTGTTGACTACCTGAGGCAACAAGAAGTTGAGGTTGCCTCAGGTGAATTCGGTGCCGACATGCTGGTCACTATCCAAAACGACGGACCAGTGACAATACTCCTGGATAGTGAAAAGATATTTTAAGATAATTAACCACAGATGGACACAGATATTCTCACAGATTAACACAGATGATATAATGTCAAGATAAACCATAATACGTGGATAAAATATTATTGTTAACAGCACACATAATAAACTAATTAGCGTTATGCTTAAAACCGCAGTCGTTAAAATTATTTAACCCGGTTACATGAAGAATCACCAGAAAAGTTCTATTACATTAAATCAATCTGTGCTCATCTGTGGCCGAAGGCATCTGTGTCTATCTGTGGTTAATTCCCTTGGGCTATTTATACTTGATTAGGAGGATGGCTGATGATATTAAAGGGTCTGGAGATCAGCGCGATGGCAGTGAATTGCTACATTGTCGGCTGTGAAGAAACCAAGGAAGTAGCAGTTATTGACCCGGGCGGAAATCCCAAAGCCATCCTGCGGCTCTTGGAACAGGACGGTCTTAAGGCGGTGTATATAATAAACACTCACGGCCATATTGATCATATCGGCGGAAATCGGGGAGTAAAAGAGGCCACCGGCGCAAAGATATTGATCCATGGGGCCGATGCCAAGATGCTGGTCAATGCAGTATCAAACTTTTCGTTCTTGATGGGCAGCAAGGTAACCAGTCCCCCGGCTGATCAGCTGCTCAAAGAAGGCGATGTCATCAAAATAGGCAATACCGTGGAACTCGAGGTCATTCACACGCCCGGCCACAGCGCGGGAGGGATATGCTTAAAAACTGGAGATATCATTTTTGTTGGTGATACCCTCTTCCAGATGTCGATAGGACGTACAGATTTTCCGGGAGGATCGTATCAACAGCTGATCACTAATATAAAGGAAAAGCTTCTTATCTATCCCGATGAAACTGTCTGCTATCCGGGCCACGGACCCGCCACCACCATCGGCTTCGAACGCCAAAACAACCCGTTTTTATAGGAGGGATTTGGGGTTACCGGTTTTAGCCACAGATTAACACAGATGCACACAGATTTTTACACGGTAATTAAACGAAGACTCAGGGTTCTGATTTGTTAATAATGTTTTAAAAGAGCTTCTACAGCAATAAGATAACCATTGGCAGTGGTATTTTGTTTATGGATTTAATGTTTCACACCAGATGACAGGTAAGAATAACTTAAATCAAACCAAATTAAAATAATCTGTGTTAATTTGTGTTAATCTGTGGCAAAAAAATATTTCCCTGCGGCTTTACAAAGACGTTGCCCTATGATATTATTTATACATATATTTGAAATGCGATGAAGAAGTAAAGTAGCTTCGACAGAGTTATGCAGAGAGGGAGTGCCACCGGCTGAAAGCATTCCTATAACGAAACGGGGTGAAGTTCACTTCGGAGCACCCGGCTGAAACATGAGCGTCATGCAAGTAGGTCGAGGCGGATCTCCCGCCGTTACAAGGGAGGGGATATCGGATCAACCTGTATCTTTTATGCAAGCGGCCAACAAGGCAAAGTGGGTGGTACCGCGGGTAGCAAACAGAGCTTCTCGTCCCATAGTGGATGAGAGGCTTTTTATATTTACAGGAGATCCCGTATCTTCGCTGAGCGGCCAGCAATGGCAAT
>JBLMZJ010000147.1:0-4766 GCA_050258735.1 Deltaproteobacteria bacterium
GAAACATAAAGAAGATCAATCCTGCTCAGAAGATAATCATGCTTTCCGCCATGGGTGATGCCGATATCAAGACTGATGCTGAATCTCGAGGAATAATGGACTTCTGCACCAAACCATTTAAACCCCAGGAGATGGTGGACAAGGTCCTGGAAGTCTATAACAGGTAAGGAGTGGAGCCAGTGAGTACAGTACAGATAGCTCCCTTTGTGGCAGCTACGGTCAGCGTTTTCAAAGATATGCTCGATACGGATATTGCCAAGGGACAGCCGGAACCTGAAGGAGACAGCTTCATATCCCGCGGCTTTACTGTAATGGTCGGGTTGACCGGCGGCTGGGAAGGTTGGTTCCTGCTCGATATGAGCCAGGAGACAGCCTGTATCTTTGCCGGGGCCATGACGGGAGAAGAATATGATACGGCCGAGAATGAAGAGGTCCTTTATGCCGGTGCCGAGATAGCCAATATTATCAGCGGCAATGCCATAACGACAATTAACAATGCACAGCCAGGGCTGAATATCCGTCTGGCTCCGCCCAGCGTTTTTGCTGGACAGGGAGTCAGTATGTTCAATGCCCGCCTGAGTTCCAGTTCAGTTTTGATGGAGAGTGCTGCCGGACCTGTAAAAATCAATGTTGCCGCGAAGGAGGGGAAATAGATGGACGTCAGGTATGTGAACCCCTTTATATCCGGTTTGGTAAATACCTTTCAGATGCTGAATATGGCCAGTATAAACCGAACCGGTCTGGCTAAACGGGAAAAGCTCAAGACGGATAATGAGGTCAATATCATTATCGGTATGGTGGGAGATCTTAAGGGTAATGTCGTACTTTCACTCCCGGAAACCACCGCCCGCAACATCGCATCAACGATGATGGGAGGCATGCCGGTCCCCGAACTCGATATGATGCCCAAGAGCGCGCTATGCGAGCTTAGCAATATGGTCACTGGTAACAGTATGAGCCAGCTGGAGCAGATGGGAGTGGCGGTCAACATTACACCCCCTATGTTGATCAATGGCAAGAACATGGTGACCATGATCAGCCAGGTGGAGACCCTGGTGATAAGTTTTAACTGCAACGAAGGGCAATTGGAGATGAATATCGCTACCGAATGAACACATTCATTCCAACTGTCCCAGACGTTTGTAGAGTGCGCTGCGGGAGATTCCCAGATACCTGGCTGTAGCCGCCTTATTACCCCCGTTTTTGGCAAGAGCCCTCTGTATTATGACATTGGAGATCTCATTCAGGGGTAGTCCTTCCGTAATGGAATCGAAGGATGCCTCCCGCTCCTGAATGGGATCTTTTTCTTGCCACCAATGATCATTATCGGTGATGATCGCCAGATGCTGGCTGTCCACTACCTGTACATCTTCACTCACTACTATCCACTCGATAAGATTGCGCAGTTCTCTGATATTGCCCGGCCAGCGATAATTGTTGAGAATCCGGGCAGCTTCCGGAGTGAATCCCCGAAAGGACTTGCCATTCTGACTTGAGAACTTTTGCAGGAACTTATTTGCTACGGGCAGGATTATCTCCCGGCGTTCACGCAGGGGCGGCAGATAGATACTGCCCACCTTGAGGCGGTAATACAGATCCTGGCGGAAACAGCCGCGTTCGACAGCGGTTTTGAGGTTCTGGTTGCTGGCTCCGATGATCCGCACATCGCTTTTTATCAATGACAGACCGCCGACCCGGTAGTATTCCTTTTCCTGGATAAGCCGCAGGAGTTTGGCCTGCAGGTTGAGCGGGATCTCCGAGATTTCATCCAGGAATAATGTACCGCCCTGGGCCAGATCGATCTTACCTTTGCTTCCGCGGATATGGCTGCCGGAGAAACTCCCTCCTTCATATCCCATGAGTTCACTCTCGAACAGCGAATCAGGGATAGCGGCGCAATTGATAGCTATGAAGGGAGCAGGGGTATTGTCATCGCCATAGTGGATATAACTAGCCACCAATTCTTTGCCGGTCCCGGTCTCGCCTTCGATCAGGACCGGTACGTTACGGTTGAGGTGTAATTTGCGGGCCAAAGTCATGACTTTGCGCAAGGCGCGGGAATAAACCATCATTTCACCATAGCGGCCATACTGCGAATACTCTTGAGGTGATTCTGGGGCTGTATCCAGATCTCCTTCTTCAGAGCTATCAATAAACGCGGCCGGAGAAATGGCGCCATTCATTCCGATTCTATGTTCGAGCCGCTGGATAGTTTTGACCAGTTCTTCGATATTCAGGGGTTTGAGCAAATAGTCAAAGGCGCCGGCCCGCAGTGCCGATATGCTGCTGTCCATATCTCCATATGCCGTAAACATCACCATCTTCATGTCATGGCAATCAGGCAGCTCCATAGCCTGACGCATCAATTCCAGACCGGACATGCCTGGCATGCGGTTGTCCGTAAGCAATAGGTCGGCCGGGGAATCGTTCAGTATTTGAAGAGCCCCGGTGCCACTGCCGGATTGGATTACCAGATGGCCCAGCTTGCCCAAAAAATCAGCCAGATTGATACGGCTTCTTTCCTCGTCATCTACCAGCAGGATCTTCATTATTGATCCCCTTTCGTTAGATAGTATCAGCGATGGCGGACAGTTCTAACTGAAAAATGGCTCCGCCCTGCGGACGGTTGAGAGCTTTGACCTGTCCTCCCAGTGCGTTCATGATCGATTGTGCCACCGAGAGGCCCAGCCCCATTCCCTGATAAGAGGACTTGGTGGTAACAAACGGTTCGAATATTTGATCAAGCAATTCAGTATCGATACCTATGCCATTGTCGGTCACCTCCAAAAAGCAGCGATTCTCTGATGTAAAGGTGCGACAGATGATTTCCTTGGGCTCTTTGTCACTGAGATCCAGTGACTGCATGGCGTTTACCAGCAGGTTTACCATGACCTCATCCAGGCGATTCAAATTGCCCATCATAACAGGAATATGAGGATCCAAGTCGGTAATCACACAAATGCTGTGTGCGGCCAGTTGCCGGCCCAGGAGTTTTAAAGCCCTGCTCACGACTTCATTCCAACTGCATGGTTCCAGTTCCGGCTTGTTGCTGAGGTGGGCAAATGAACGCATGTGGTTGATTATTTCATCGATACGACCCAACTCCAAAGATATGTCCGCCAACTTGATGAAAACCTCGCTGTTACTCAAAGGCAACCCGCCGTGGTGGCAATAGAGCATGCCATCAACCAGTACTCGGATAGAGTTGAGAGGCTGCGCGATTTCGTGTACCATACCGCCGGAAAGGGCAGATAGGGAATTGAGACGCTGCAGTTGGGCCGTTTGATGCTTCAGCCTTTTTCTCTCCTGATTAAGGCGGTCCTGTTCGGTAATATCGGCAAAGATCACAAAGTTAGCACGTTGATCAGGATTATCGGTTTGTATATCGCTGACAAAAGTAGCAGCAGGAAAACTATGCCCATTTTTATGGCGTCCTGTAACCACTCCCTGCCAGGTATTGTTCTGGTTAAGGTATTCCCTGATTTCTCTGACCAGGCCTTTATTATCCATCTCCGGTATCCCAAGCAGCCAGTATTCACTTCCAACTATTTCATCATAATTATAGCCAGTGATTGCCGTGAAGGCTTGATTGACCCAGGTTATTCTGCCTTGAGCTATTGTCATCATCCCTTCGGAGATATTATCCAAAGTCTTGATCGCTATTTCCAGACGGCGGGAAGAATGCTTGCGCTCCAGGGCGTAAGCAAAGATCTCAGCCAGCATTTTCAGCAAAGCGATATCACGATGAGACCAGGACGCCGTGCGGTTGACTTGGTCAAAACCCAGAAACCCGATCAACCTCCCATGGGATGACATTGGTACAACTAAAAGGGATTGGACATCCTGTTCCAGCAGGATCTTTTTTTCAAATGAGCATTCTTTGCTCATATTGGTGACTGAAGGAATATAGAGATGATCTGATATATTCAGTTGTTGTATCCACCACGTGAAATCACTCAGCGGCATGTCCTGCAGGTTTTCTTTCTGTGCTTCGATCCCTTCGGCACACCACTCATAAGTATTGCTCATTATCCTTTTACGGTGCCGAATTATGAATACATAGGCCCGATCAGCGCTCATAAATTCGCCGATGTATTCCAGGGTCCGTTCTATTTCTTGATCGATCTCATCAATATTAATATTGATAAAACGTGTAGAGATGTTTCCCAGCAGTTCCTCGAAGGCTGCCTGATAGCGTATGCTCTCTTGCAAACGCAGCTGTTTGGAGATGTCAGTTATGAATGCCATGTAGCAGATCACTTCATCTCCGGGAAAACGCATGGCCTGAAGGTAATAGTTTATGGGCAGATGAGAACCGTTCTTGCATACCAAATGGTTTTCCAACTGGATCCGGTTATCATAGTCCGGCTCCGTATCAGCGTTAAAACGGAAGGTTTCAGATCCGTCGGCAACAATAAGGTCAAGCCAATTTAGTTGTTTCAGTTCGGCCGGGGCGTAGCCGCAAAGGTTTTCAAATGTGGTATTAAAAGCGATGAGTTTACCGTTAGCGGCGCAAGCGACAACCGGGTTGGCTGAGTTCTTTATTATATCTGCCAGAAAACGGATCAAACTGCTTTGCTCCTGGCCCTGTATCGAATCCTGACCGTATTGTTCGGTCCAGTATTCTAAAAACATGATACTCACCCGCATGTTTTATTTTTATCCATCCGGTCATATAAAAAAGAGGCACCATTATATCATGGTGCCCCCAGACCCTTAAAAAAGACGATTCTCATCGCTATTTCGCAAGCCCCGTTCAAACAACG
>JBLMZJ010000148.1:0-4459 GCA_050258735.1 Deltaproteobacteria bacterium
ATCCTTAATTGAGGTGAATGAAAATGAAGCAGGTTACCATGTTTACGACCCAGACCTGACCTTATTGTAATCTGGCGAAAGAGTTTCTTGCGCAGAACAAGATCTCCTATGTTGAAAAGGATATCAACGCCGATGCCCAGGCGCGGCAGGAAATGATCAATAGACAGGCGAGAGGCGTGCCGGCATTTCTCATCGGCGATGAACTGGTAGTAGGTCTGAATAAGGACAGGATCCTGCAGCTGGTCGATCACTAGGTCATTGGGTTGTCTTTGACCGCGCATCGAATTCGTGCATGATCCACAGATGAAAACGAGTTCAATAGGGGATACTAAAGGGGCGGATATGGAATCCGCTCCTTTATCTGTTATAAAATAGTACAAAAAGCATCCGGGTGGGCAATCCGGGTGCTTTTTACAGGATGGGCCGTCATATCCAGTGACGGATCGATAGCCCGATAGGTTAGGAGAGAAAAGGATCAGTCGGGAAAAGGAGATATCTATATAAAGTTTGTGATATCAAGCAACAGGATACCTATAAGCAGCATCAGGGCCATGTTGGCAGCATCGGAAACTACTTCGAAAATATCCTCTTTGGTCAATCCATCAAACATCACTGCACCTGCTTTCTTTTATTGAAAATGACCTGTCCGTTCAGCCTGCAGCTTCAGTTTAGCCAACCAGCCTGAAACAGTGCTGAGATGTTGATAAAAATGTGCTTAAAAATCGATTCAGTTTTATACTGCTGGTTGAATGGAAAATAAAAACACCGTTAACGGGATCCATCCGCCAACGGTGCTGTTTTATTGCTATGGCTGGAAATCAGGCTTGATAATCGATGGAGTTCATGATCTTGGCCACATAGTTCTGGGTCTCTTTATAAGGAGGGACACCGGCATATTTGCGGACGGCTCCGCTGCCCGCATTATAGGCTGCCAGGGCCATACCGAGATTGCCGCCGAATTCATCCAGTTTTTCTCGCAAATACTTGGTCCCGGCCATGATATTCTGTTCGGCATCAAAGGGGTCGCTGACCCCCAATGCTCTTGCGGTGGAAGGCATGAGCTGCATCAGACCCTGAGCCCCGCAGCTGGATACTGCCTTGGAGTTGAAGGAAGACTCCTGCTGGATAACGGCCTGGATGATCTCTTCCCCGACACCGTATTTCTCGCTGGCCTCCTTGATTATCTCGGAAAAAGGCCGGTTGCTGACAGTAGAGTCTGAATCATTCCGGGCAGCAGTGCCCTGCAGTTCGCTGGCCCGAGTCGGTGACAGGGAGGCCAATACCTCCATCAGGCGGGCGATGGTGAGCCGGGTGAATATATCGGAAAAGATATTAGCCATAGAAACCTCCTTCAGGGCTGCCGCAGAATAAAAGGCCTGTATAAATATTTTAGCATGATTATTTCAAAGTACGCCTCAAAATATATTTTACCGTATCAGCGACAAAGGCTTGGAGTATTTTAGCTTATGCCGGGTTGCCGCCCGGAGTGGACTGGGCCAGTTCCAGGGCCTGTTCGACCGGCAGGGGATAGGAGAAAAGGAATCCCTGTACCAGATCACAGGAAAGGTTCAGCAGGAAATCGAATTGATCAGGAGTTTCAATGCCTTCGGCCACCACCCTGACTCCCAGATGATGAGCGATGGTGATGATGATCTCCAGTATCGGCTTCTGGCGCTCGCTATCAAGATCAGCCAGGAAGGTGCGATCAAGTTTGATCAGGTTTATCGGCAGGTGCTTCAGGTAGTTTAAGGAGGAGTAGCCGGTGCCGAAATCATCCAGGGCGAGGTGTACGCCCAACTCGCGCAGCTTCTGCAGTTTTTTGCTGTCAGTCTCAAAGGATTTCATCATGGCAGTTTCGGTGATCTCCAGCAGCAGGTTCCCCGGAGGCATCCCCGTACGTTCCAGGACTTCCTTGACCATGCACACGAAGCCATCTTGGATTATCTGTATGGCAGAGATATTTACTGAAATCATTACATTGGAAAAGCCTCGCTTATTCAGCTCGGCACCAAAGTTACAGGCTTGCTCCAGGACCCAGGCCCCGATGGGGACGATCATCCCGTTTTCTTCAGATCGGGGGATAAAGTTGGACGGCATGATGCATTTATCATTTCTCCTCCAGCGGATCAGGGCCTCAAAACCCAGGACATCATAGGTCTTGCTGTGTAAGATGGGCTGGTAATGCAGTTCGAATTCCTGGTTGGCGATGGCATAACGCAGGTCGCGGTCCAGGAGCAGTTTTTCCTCCGTATGCAGCGTCATACTGGGTTCATAGATGCGGAACTGGTTTTTCCCGGCTTCCTTGGCCTTGTACATAGCGGCATCGGCATTCATCAGCAGATCATCGAGATCCTTGCCGTGTTCGGGACACAAGGCGACACCGACGCTGGCAGAGATATCGAAGGCTGAATCGGCGATGGAAAAGGGTTCTTCGAACAACCCCAACAGTCGTTGCAGGAAATTACGCAATTGATCTATGCCGGTGATGGATTTCAGATAAATTATAAACTCGTCGCCGCCCAGGCGGGCCAGGGTGACGCTGTCATCCTTCAAAGTAAGCAGGCGCTGGGCGATTATGACCAGCAGCTGATCCCCGGACGGATGCCCGTAGGAATCATTTATAAGTTTGAAATCATCCAGGTCGATAAAGATAAAGGCCCCCTGGCGGCCATGCGTCTGGTCGTCCATGATATGTTTATCCAGCTCTTCACTCAGGGAATGGCGGTTGAGCAGCCCGGTCAGAGCGTCATGAAAGGCCAGGTTATATATCTGTTCTTCCTTCTGTTTCATATCGGTTATATCGATGTGCGAACCGGCCGCTTTAAGTAAGTTGCCGGCATCATCCTTGATTACCTTGCCCTTGGCGAGTACCCAGCGGTAAGTATCACTGGACACATCGATGAGATACCGGTGTTCTACCGACCAATGCGGTGTTTTGCCGGCAATATGATCCTCCACTCCCTTGACTATATTGGGAAAATCGTCGGGGTGTACTACCGAACGCCATTGTTCAAAGTCCTCCAATTCTATACTGCGTACATTTTTATACCAGGGCGAATAATACCGGCGATCGTTGATGAAATCGATGGACCAATGACCGGAACTGGAGGCTTCGATGACTAATTCCAGGTCGGCCTCGGAGGACAGCTCTTTTTCATATAACAAGCGGCCGTATATCAATGTGATCATACAGGCGATCCAGGCGGTCAGGCCGTAGAACATCAGCACCATACCCAGGGTAAGGGCGGATTGGTCTTCAAACAGAGAATTGGCTATCGAGGCGGAGAGCCCGGTAATGGCCCGCAGCATGAAGATTATATCTATGCTGAAAAGAAGAAAACCGGAACCCCAGAAGGGAAAACGCAGCTGGGAAGGTGCCATGGTGAAGACCGCATACACCGCATCGCCGATGACTACGGCAAAAAAGAGCGAATCGACCGTGATACGCGGACCAGTTAACGGATGAATGGCAGTAAAGTAGGTAAGGGCCATGGTAAATGCAATGAATGCCACCAGATAAAAGGGGTAATTGATGCGCCTGCCCATCATCCGGTTGGTGCCCATGGCAAAACTCGCCACCGCAACACCCACCAGCACATTGGCCACCCAGACTGAGAGCCAGGGAGCCAGGATAGCCTGCCCTGCCAGCAAGGCCATGCCCAGGTCGAGGACAATCAGACCGGCCATCCAATATTTCAGGCCGGGCAGTCTTATAAGATAGACAAAATTGAGCGCCATCCCCAGTGTGAAGAAGAGAGTGAGATAAACGGAGATGTTCATAATCGTACGGCTGTCAAGCTGAGCGAAGATCATGTAAACACCTGCTAATATGTATAATCTTTTGCTGGTTACGATAATATGGAAGGAATAGCCTGGATCAGTACTCGAATTATATCATAAAAAAATTATGACAAGTTCGAATTGCATAAAAATTAAACTCCGGGGTCGATTGTAAAACGCAGAACAAATGATTTTAACGGGAAACCAGTGAGATTGTTATTTTTTTAATTAAATTTATGAAGTGATGGTTTGGTAAAGCTGGCGGGCCACCAACAATAAGCGCGGAGCGGAAGCGGTGCGCAATTGCTTGACATCCAGATCCATGATCCTGATACGGTCCAGTCCGTCAGCATCCTTGAAAACATGGTAGAGATCCAGTACATGAGCCGGGTCCTGCACTTGATAGCCGGGCAGCAGGTCGACTGCCTCCCGGTCAGCTACACAGTGGTTCTCCATAAGAAAACGAAGGGTTTCGGAAGAATCGACATCTTCATAGGGAGAAAGATGCAGGGCCAGCAGTTTCTTATAGCTCTCGCGGCCGTGCTGGGGATCATAATTATCATTGGTGCGGCCGATGTCATGGTACAGGGCTGCATTGCACAGCATATCGGTATCAGCTGAAGAGACGCGTTCTAGAAAGGACAGGATCAGGCAGTGCATCAGGACCCGTTTAGTATGG
>JBLMZJ010000149.1:0-5026 GCA_050258735.1 Deltaproteobacteria bacterium
AACGCCTTAAGGATGCCTTTCGCCAGTTCGTAGGGCAGGTTAAGACCGGCGGATTTGCAGTCTTATATCACGGTGATGCCTTCCTGCGGGAGCTAAAGGATCAGTACCGCCATTTGATTTACTATGGCAGTTCACCTGAAGCCGATTACTATTATACTGACTTAAGGACTAAAGGCTGGGGTTCTTCATTTAAGGTTTGGCATCATGATCAGCTGCTGGGGACTATCAATTTGTCGGTTCCCGGGCGCCATAATGTGCTTAACTGTTTGGCAGCCGTTGTAGTGGGCAACGAATTGGGTATCCCTTTTAGTGAGCTCAAACATGCGTTAAAGCAGTTTCAGGGGGCTAAAAGAAGATTCCAACTGCTGGGGCATGTAAATGACACCTTTATCATCGATGACTATGCCCATCATCCGACGGAGATTTCTGCCACCATAAATGCGGTCCGCCAATTCCATAAGGATCGACTGATCGTGGTTTTCCAGCCACATCGTTATTCCCGTACTAAATTACTGGGTGAGCACTTTGGCGAAGCATTTCATGAGGCTGACTTGTTGATATCTACCAGTATTTATGCTGCAGGTGAAGCGCCGATAGAGGGTGTTACCGGCGAGATTATTTACCAGGCGGCATTGGATAACGGATGTAATGCGATGTACATTCCTGATTCAAATGATATAGTGAAATTTCTTTTGGATGACATAAAGCCCGGCGACATGGTGATTTTCATGGGTGCTGGTGACATTTGGAAAACCGGAGAGAAAACCAAAGCTGCCCTGGAAAGTTTAAATCCGCCGTCATAGCCATTATGGCGGGGGTGGAGAATTGGATAAGCTGGTAATCGAAGGGAGGGCCAGAGCTTGCGGTCTTGTCAAAATAAGCGGCTCCAAGAATGCAACCCTTCCGATAATGGCTGCCTGTCTTCTTGCTCGCAGCGAGTGCATCCTGCACCGGGTCCCGAACCTGGAGGACGTTCTGGTAATGGAGGAGGTACTCCGGACGCTGGGAGTTAAGGTGATCAGGGAGAACGGAAACCTGATCATCAATAGTGAAAACATTTCTTCGTGTGAAATTCCTGAATATCTGAGCAGAAAAATGCGGGCTTCGAACCTGGTCATGGGTGCGCTGTTGGGCCGGTATGGGTCGGCCCGGGTCTCCTACCCGGGAGGATGTGCTATTGGACAGCGTCCAATGGATATTCACTTAAAAGGTTTTAGGGAACTCGGTTATGAGATCGAGGAACAGCGGGGATTCATTGGGGGATATCAAAAACGCAGTCCCAGTGGCGAGATAATGCTGGATTTTCCCAGTGTTGGAGCTACCGAAAATCTGATGATGGCGGCTGCCATTTCAGACGGCCATACCATAATTCGTAATGCCGCCCGCGAACCGGAGATCGTAGACCTGCAGAACTTCCTCAACCGCATGGGGGCGCGTATTCGAGGTGCCGGTTTGGATGTGATACGGATCGAGGGGGTTCCTGAACTGTTGGGGGTTGAGCATGAGGTGATTCCGGACCGTATCGAAGCTGGTACTTTTATGGTCCTGGCGGCTATCTCAGCCGGAAATATCGTGATTGAAAATGCCATTACTGAACACTTGGAGCCCATTATCGCCAAGCTGCGAGAAGTTGGAGCGGAAATAACAAAATATAACGGCAGTACGCTAAAAGTAATGGGCAACAGAAAATTGGGCGCGGTTGACATAAAGACTATGCCCTATCCGGGATTCCCGACTGACCTGCAGCCGCAGGTGATGGCTCTGCTTACGACGGTTGAGGGTTCGAGCGTGGTGGTCGAATCGATCTTCGAAAACCGCTTTATGCACGTCAACGAACTGCGACGGATGGGAGCCGATATAAGAGTTGAAGGCCGGGTAGCAATTATCAAGGGTGAAAAACGCCTGCAGGGGGCGGCAGTTGAGGCGACGGATCTTAGGGCGGGGGCTGCCTTGATCCTCGCAGCCGCAGCGGCTGATGGGGAGACCGCCATTGAAGGTATCCATCACATTGATCGGGGTTATGAAAATATTGAAGAGAAGGTTAAACAGTTGGGAGTTAACATAACCAGAATAAAAGTATAAATTCAGGCTAATGACAAAAGCGAATATCTGCGTTGTTTAGGAAATCCCGCTGACGGCGAGCTGTTTCGCCTAATGCCGGTGGAATCGAATCAGGAGCCTGTGACTGATGAGCAACGGCCAATCAACGTACGCTAAGTACGTCTCAATCGCGGGCTTTCCCAACGCCTTGATCTTACTCCCGTCATACGCCTGCTACTTTGACTGCAATCTTAAGTAAAATTACGTAATTATTGCTTCTTCTATGGATTTCTTATTTCTGGTATAATTCTCTTGAATATCATTGTTTATTATTTGTGTAGAGGGAGTGCCAGCACAGTGGCAAAGCAGAAGAAGGCTAGTAAGAGGCCAATCTTAGCGATTTTATTGATCTTAATGATCATGGTGGCCTTTTACTCCTTTCTTCACAGTTCCCTTTTTGTGATAGAAAAGGTTTATACAGTTGGGGCCCAGGCTGTATCCGGTCAAGAGATCATAAAATTCTCGGGAATTAAGAAAGGAATCAATATTTTTGACATAGACAGCGAAGCCAGCGAGAAAGCCATCACGATTATTCCGCGTATTAAAACAGCCGATGTCGTGCGGCACCTGCCCAGTCAAATTGAAATCCGGGTTACGGAACGTAAGCCATGGGCGCTTATTCTTGCCAAGGACAAGTATTTTATTATTGATAAAGAAGGGGTATGCCTGCAGAAGCTACAGATGTTTGAATTGGCTGACCTCCCGATTATTACTTTGGCTCGAATACCTGCTCGTATTAATGAGGGCCAGCAGTTGGGCTCCAAGGATATTGTCCTGCTGAATAAAGTGATTTCAGCAATGCCTCCCGAACTTGCAGGGACGGTTTCCGAATATCATTGCACAGCGGATGGACAGGTATACATATACACTCTAAATGGCATCGAAGTCAGACTAGGCGGCGCCGACCGCCTGGCCGAAAAGATCCAGGTGTTTGATGAGGCAATGAAACTCGATAAGAAGAGTACAAAGCAAAAGCTATCATATATTGATCTTCGTTATGAAGGCCAGCCGGTAGTACGTTATAAACATAGATGAGGTGGTACAAGTGAAGGCAAGGGAAGCCCAGATATCCATAGCAGTTGTGTGCTTGATACTGGGGATTATGATGATGGTTCAGTTTAAAACCAACATGAGTGATCCGAACAGTATGTCAACTGAACAGATATCCGGTCTAACAGTACAGATGCAGAACCTGCAGGACCAGCGGGACAAGCTGGCGGCCGAAGTGCTCTCCCTGCGCAGCAAAATGACCAAGCCTGGCAGGGGCGGTGATACTAATGCTCTAAGAGATGAACTAGGCCGCGTCAATTTGGCAGCGGGACTGGTTCCGGTCAAAGGACCGGGTGTTATTGTATCGCTTGATGATAGTTTGGACCCGCTGCAGAATGATCCGGGGGATTATCTGATACATGATAATGATGTGCTGTCTGTGGTTAACGAGCTTAAGGCTGCCGGGGCAGAAGCAATCAGCGTCAATGGACAGAGGATAGTAGCCATGTCAGAGATACGCTGTGCTGGCCCAACGATTTTGGTCAATATGACCAAAGTAGCCCCGCCTTTTGAAATTAAAGCCATTGGCGATCCCGAGATATTACAGAGTTCAATGCGCATAAAAGGTGGATATCTTGAATATATGCAGATCCGGGGTATCCGGGCGGATGTTCAAAAGGCAGAGATCCTGGAGATTCCGGCCTATCAAGGGACAATTAATCTTAAATTTGCTCGTAAAGCATCATAGAAAGGCGCGATCGTATGTGGCTTGTTATTCTTTTTTGCTTGATTTTGGGTCTCCTAATTGGATATAAACTTCCGGTTTTGATCCCCCTTTTATATGCTAAATACATGTCAGTGGCTGTTTTGGCGGTGCTGGACTCGGTTTTCGGCGGCATCCGCGCTTACATGGAGGAAGTCTTTGACAGTGTTGTATTCTTAAGCGGTTTTGTTACTAACGCATTGCTGGCCGCCGGTCTTGCCTATATGGGGGACAAGCTGGGTGTTCCTCTATATCTGGCCGCAATTATGGCCTTTGGCGTGAGGCTGTTCCAGAATCTGGCGATAATCCGCCGGTATTTACTGAAGAAATGGCACTGATTACATAACAAAGAGGAAGAGATTACAGTACACCAGTGATTTGGTTGTACCTAACTATTGTGAATACCAACTTTGCGGGCAAGTATTTTGCACTTTGACTTTAGATAAGAAAAATGGCGTCATTCCTTTGATATCAGGTGTAAAAAAGGAAAACGATTATTTATGTGGTAATTAAGATGTTAGTATTTCTTTAAGGGGTGCTTCATGAAGAGGGATATTATTGTCGGCCTTGACCTGGGCACCACAAAGATCTCGGCTGCAGTTGGCGAGGTCAACCCTGACCGGTCAATAACTGTGTTAGCTGTAAGCAAACGTGATTCAGCCGGGCTCCGGCGGGGAAGCATTGTTGATATTGAAGCAACCGCCAAGGCCGTTGATGAGGTTTTGGAGGATGTCGAAAGAATAGCCGGTGTTCAGATAACCAGTCTGAGGACTAGCTTTAGCGGCATTACTGTCTCTTCAGCCGTTAACAGGGCGACGGTAGCGGTTGGCCACCCTAATCTCGAAATCACTCGTGAAGATGTTGACCGGGCAATTGAGTCTGCTCGCATGATAGTAGTGCCTCCAGACCGTTCGGTGGTTCACATTATTCCGCGTCATTATACGGTTGATGGCTACGAAGGAATCATTGACCCGGCAGGAATGATGGGGAGCCGGTTGGAAGTAGAAGTGGTTGTAGTTACTGCCGCTACCTCCAGCCTTCAGAATATGGTCAAAGCGGTGGGCCGAACCGGAACAAAAGTTAGAGAGATTATTCTATCCAGCCTTCTCTCAGCCGAAGCTGTCCTACAGCCGGCGGAGAAGGATATGGGTGTAGTCCTGGTCGATATGGGTG
>JBLMZJ010000150.1:0-7065 GCA_050258735.1 Deltaproteobacteria bacterium
ACCGCTGACTTTTATCCCGCTCTTACCGGTTCGGTCATCGAGGACCGTCCCCTCCTGGCCTGGAAAAAGGTACGCTATTATGGAGAACCGGTAGCCCTGGTAGTTGCCCGCAGCAAAGCCCAGGCAACTGCCGCTGCTTCCCAGGTAACGGTAAGCTATGAAAAACTGCCGACGGTAGATTCCCCCGGAGCGGCGATGTCGTCTGCTGCCCCGTTGATCCACGAACATCTTGATCAGTATAAACGAGAAATACCTGAAGTTTACCCGCAGGCCAACTCCAATATCGTACACCAGGTCAAGATCCGCAAGGGAGATATGGCTCAGGGCTGGGCCCGCAGTGAGATCATTGCTGAAGGGACCTACCTGCTGCCCCCGGCTGATCATATAGCCATGGAAACTAGAAACGCCCGGGCAGAGATCATGCCGGACGGCCAGATCATAATCCATACATCATCGCAAAGCCCCTTTGGGGTGCGTAAGATGATCAGCCAGATCTTCGGCGTAGACCTGGGTAAAGTGGTAGTCCACGTCCCCCTGGTAGGAGGGGGATACGGCGGCAAGGCCCCGGTGCATCTCGAATTCCTGGCGGTCATGGCCTCACAGGCGGTTGGCGGGCAGCCGGTCCTCATATGGAACAGCCGGGAACAGGACATCGCATCCTCCCCTGGCAAATTGGCCCTGGAGGCCAGGGTCAGGCTGGGCGCAAAAAGGGACGGCACCCTGACTGCCGGCGAGTATACCTTTATAGTGGGTACCGGAGCCTACGCCGACACCGGTCCCCGCATGGCCAACTCCATGGCCATCAGCTGCACCGGTCCATATAACCTGGAAAATGTCTGGTGTGATGCCTACTGCGTTTACACCAATCACACCTATGCCACCTCCTTTCGCGGCTTCGGCCATACCTCATTCACCTTTGCCGTTGAACGGACCATGGACAAGCTGGCCGATCTCCTGGATATGGATCCACTGGCCCTGCGCTTTAAAAACGCTATCGCCCCAGGTTCGACTTCGCCTACCCAGGTTTACCTTACTGCCAGCAATCTGGGTGATCTTCCGTCCTGCATCAGTAAACTGGACAAATTGATTGGCTGGGAGGGAAATCTGCGGACCGAGCTGGGCAACAACCGGGTCCAGGCCAAAGGAGCTGCCTGCTTCTGGAAGACCTCGAATTCCCCGACTGATGCCATTGCCTCGGCTATTGTCACCTTCAACTCAGACGGCAGCGCCAACCTGCAGGTAGGCGCGGTGGAGATCGGCCCCTCTACAAAAACTACCCTGGCGCAAATATTGGCGGATCGTTTGAGGATGGATATAGACCGTATTTATATCGAGATGGAGGTAAATACCCGCTCCAGCCCCCATCACTGGAAAACGGTGGCCAGTATGACCACCTTTATGGTGGGCCGGGCAGTGGAAGAAGCCGCCGATGATGCCATCCGCCAGATACTCAGCCTGGGTGCCATGGCCCTGCGCTGCTCACCGGAAGACCTGGACCTGGATGAGGAAAGGATATATGTAAAAGACGACCCCAACTTCTTTCTGAATTATGCAGATATCGTCCATGGCTATAAATACCCCAATGGAAACACAGTCGGCAGCCAGGTGATCGGCCGGGGTACCTACGTAATGCCGCACCTCTCTCCTTTGGACAAGGAGACCGGCAAAGGGAAGCCCGGTCCCTACCTGACCCCGGGGGTCCAGGCGGTGGAGGTCGAACTCAATACCGCGGATTATACCTACCGCATACTAAAGGCGGCTACGGTCCTGGATGCCGGGCGGCTGCTAAATCCCAAAGCCGCCCGGGGGCTGGTCATGGGAGCTATGGGTATGGGCATGGGTCTGGGCAGCCGGGAGTCTCTGCTATACGATGGAGAACAGAAACTGCAGAATACCAGCCTGCGCACTTACAAGGTGCTTCGTATCGGAGAACAGCCGGAATACCTGGTAGATTGGGTGGAAACCCCCAATCTAATCGGGCCGCATGGGGCACGGGGCCTGGCAGAACACGGGATTTTAGGCATACATGCCGCCCTGGTCAATGCCCTGAGCCGGGCTGCCGGTGTGGAGATCGACCAGGTACCGGTATTTCCGGAGCTCATCTGGCAGAAGGTAGAGGAGAGCAGCTTATGATGACCATCGATTTTGAATACCATCGTCCGGACACCTTGGAACAAGCGGTACAAATCTTCGTTGACCTGGACCGGCAGGGTAAAAATCCGGTCTACTACGGCGGCGGGACCGAGATAATCAGCATGGGCCGGATGGACAATATCCAGGCCGGAGCGGTCATCGATATCAAGGGCATCCCCCAGTGCCGGGTGCAGGAGATAAAAAAGGATTACCTGATCATCGGCGCCGGAGTGACCTTGACCGAGATCCACGAAGCCAATCTCTTCCCATTGTTAGCCCAGGCCGGGGCACGGGTGGCTGACCACACCATTCAGAACAAGGTGACCCTGGGCGGCAACCTTTGCGGCACAATTATCTACCGGGAGGCGGTCCTGCCCCTGCTGTTGGCTGAAAGCCAAGTACTTATAACCGGTCCCGGAGGAAGCCGTACCCTGCCCATCGACCAGATATTTGACCAGCGTATACGACTGGAACACGGAGAGTTCATAGTGCAGGTCTTCATACACACTTCATACCTATCCCGCCCCTACATACACGTGAAAAGAACCAAACAGGACAAGATCAACTACCCTCTGGTCACGATATGCGCGATGAGAGTTGATCAGGCTGTTCGCACGGCCTTCAGCGGCCTATGCGACTTCCCTTTCCGCTCGCCGGAATTGGAGCGTCACCTTAATGACCGAAAGCTGCCGCTTACGCTTAGAGTCGAGCAGGCGATCGCCGCTCTGCCAGCCGAGATACCAGATAATATAGAGGGATCCGCAGGTTATCGTAGGTTCATATTAAAACAACTGATGACCAGTATCCTAACGGAATTGGAGGGACCAGAATGATCCAGCTGACAGGCGAAGGGATGATCGAACTGCATGTCAATGGCGAATCGAGAAATGCCCAGGTCCGACCGGCCGATACCCTGCTCTTTGTCTTGCGGGAAAGATTGGGCCTTACCGGGGCCAAACCCGGCTGTGAGAACGGTGACTGCGGCGCCTGTACTGTTTTAGTAGACGGCTGGCCCATCAAATCCTGCCTGATGCTGGCGGTTGAAGCCATAGGACATGAGGTCACTACCATCGAAGGATTGAACAATGCTCCCATCCAGGAGGCCTTTGTAAATAACTTTGCCTTCCAATGCGGCTACTGCACACCCGGTTTCATCATGAACTGCCAGGGATTAATAAATATCCATCCCGATGCCAGTGAAGAAGTGATGAATGAATGGCTGCAATCCAATATCTGCCGCTGTACCAGCTACCAGGAGATCACCCAGGCAGTTAAATCAGTTCTGAGTATCTCCGGTGCTGCGAATCTTTAAAAATGGCCATTGAAGGAGTAGTGCTGGCCGCCGGCTGTTCATCCCGCACGGGTAATAACAAGCTTTTGCTACCTTGGCAACAAAGTACCATAATATCCGCCTGCCTGAAGTCCATGCTGGAGGTGTGTTCGCAGGTCGTCGTGGTAGGGGGGTGCCGGATGGATGAGCTTAATGAACATCTGTCCGGGCTCCCCCGGGTCAGGCTGATCTATAATGAAAATCATGCTGAGGGTATGTTCAGCTCGGTCTGCAAGGGGATAGGAGAGATCATGAGCGACAGGTTTTTCCTGTGCCCGGGTGATTATCCCCTGATCAAGGCCGACACTTACCGGGCATTAGCTTCCCGGCGTGGTCCCACCGTTATCCCTACCTATCAAGGCCGTCCCGGTCATCCCATCCTGCTAACCAGCCGATTGATCCCCGATATCAGGCGCAGTCCCCATTCTTCACTTCGTGAGTATCTACAGGACAAAGCCCGCATATATATGGAGGTATCCGACCCTGGTATTCTCAGGGATGTAGATACTATGGAAGATTACGCCGGCTTAGGCCGGTCTGAATAAACTCGGGAAAAGAGGGGACGACCATGCAACAGATTTGCGAAGAGATCGGCCGCATGTACCGGGAGGGCTGCCCGGGCATGCTGGTTACTGTAGTGGACAAAAAGGGCCAGGGTCCGTCAACGGTGGGGAGCAAATTGCTCATGGACGGGCAGGGGATTGTCCGGGGATCGATCGGAGGCGGTGAATTGGAGTCCGTGGCCCAGGCTAGGGCCCGAGACCTGATGGATCGGCGGCAAAATGGACTGGAACAATATAACCTTTCAGGCGAACCGGGCGGACCGGCTGTTAGCCTGGATATGATCTGCGGGGGGACAGTCACCCTGTTCTATGAGTTTCTTCCGGTTGCACCCATAATTTATATCTTGGGCATGGGCCATATCGGCTGTGCCCTGTCCCATCTGATGAAAAGGCTGGGATGGCGGGTAACCGAAGCCGATTTCCGGCCGGAAGCTCGCTTCCAGGAGATGATCGAAGAAGGACGGAACAACCCGGAATGTTATGTAATAGTGGCCGGATTTTCTCACCAGGAGGACTATGATATGCTGGAAGCTGTCTACCGGGGCGGTTGGCAGCCACGTTACATTGGCCTCTTAGCCTCGCGAAAAAAGCATGACTTCATAGCCGCCCGGCTCCGTGAACAGTTGGGCGACGCTATCGATCTTTCCATCCTGTTTTCACCGATCGGACTGGACATCGGCGGCAAGCAGCCGGACGAGGTCGCTTTATCTATCGCAGCAGAGCTGCAGGCATTGCGTTACGGGAAACAGTGCCACCGGCACCTCAGCAAACCTCTGAATATCGGTATGTCCGATTAGTTTGCGCTAAATCGCGGGAATAAAAAAGCGGTCTTATTGCTTGAATAAGACCGCTTTGGAAATTCCAGATCAGGCACTAGGGCTCCATTTGTTTGGCCAGGAAACCGGCGGCGGTTTCGGCTAGTTTGACTTCCAGGTTGCCCAGTTTGACCCCGGCGTCTTTAGTGACGATGATCACTGCTCCGATGGGATCACCCTGAGTAATGATGGGGGCGATCACCTGAGACTTGATGGTATACTCCCGGTCATCCAGCTGAATAACATGGACGTCCTCATCGTCGGCTGCTTGCAGCTCATTCATTATTAAAGTGGTTCTCTCCTCCAGAGCCCTCTCGACAGCCTTGCCGATAGGCTTGGTCAAGAATTCACGCTTGTTGGCTCCGGCCACCGCTATAACCACATCCCGATCCGCGATCATGGATATATGACCGATGGTTTCATTGAGCGAATCAGCGTATTCTTTAGCGAAATCCCCCAGTTCACCGATGGGAGAATATTTCTTTAAAATGACTTCACCTTCACGGTCTACAAAGATCTCCAGAGGGTCACCCTCACGAATGCGTAATGTTCTGCGGATCTCCTTGGGAATGACTACTCTGCCCAGATCGTCTATGCGTCGAACGATTCCTGTTGCTTTCAAATGCATTTATCCCTCCTTTGTTTGAAATCTTCAAATTGTGGTTTTCTTTCTCAGTGATAGTATATAACTCAAAATCCCCTTTTATTCACTTATTGCCATCATGCTCGGAAAAATTTGATACCTATCGGCCACAGCGGAATTTAAGCCTATTCGCGTTCAATATGTTTATTGGAAACTCATCTCTTATATAATGATTGTCTCCCAAGCCCGGAATAATTAATCCCCCAATTCATAGATATATAGTTTCTGGTGAAAATAAGCTGTAGTTTGACGGAAAGGACATATGGCCAGTGAAACTAAGTGATTTTCAATTATATTGCTTGATCTTGATCCTGGTGGCTCCAGTAGCCTACCTGGAAACACCTCATACCCTGATCCATATACTATACGCCAATGCCTGGCTGGCAGTTATTGCTGCCTTGTTCCCGGGGCTGTTGCTGGTTGGCATGTATGCCGCCATCATCCGGAAGAGCTCCGTACCCTTTCCGCTGATGCTGGAGGAGCACCTGGGCAAGGTGCCAGGGATGATTATCAGCGTTTTGTATATCCCCTGCTTCATCCTGGTCTGCAGTTATACCCTGCGCCTGTTTATCGAATTTATGAAAATGATCGTTTTTCCCGCCACTCCCATCAGCGTTTTTATCGGCGTCCTGCTTTTCGTCTGCCTGGTAGCCATAAAGACTGGCCTGGAAAACATTGCCCGCGTAATGGAGATGATCACTTTTGTCGGAGTTACTTTCAGTATCTTCATTCTTATAATTGCCATGATGAATGGCTTTCATCCGGAGCGCTTGTTGCCGATAGGGTTCATGAATTATGCGGCCTTCACCAAGGCCACCCTGACTACAACGGTGATCTTGGGCAAAATGATGCCGGTTTTGACCCTGGCTTTCCTTGTAAAAGACAAGACGCGCTCACTGCCTATTTTACGAATGGCTCTCTTTACATTCATCCCGTTGATCAGTCTAACAACCATGGGAGTGGTCATGACCCGTGGAATACTGCCTTCTATGTCCCGCGTTTTCCCGGTGTTTGCAATGATCAGGCTAGCACGCATCGGTGCCTTCATACAAAACCTTGATATATTCTTTATTGCCATCTGGATCCTGGGCATCTTCGGTTCGATAGTCATCCCCTGGTTTATGGCCTGCTACACCACTCAAACGGTATTCGACTTGAAGGATTACCGTTTCGTAGCGGCACCTAGCGTTATGATCATAGGTGTTCTTTCTATATTGATCGGCCGGAACAACCTGGAGGTGGTCATATGGAGCCAGAGGATAATTCCTGCGGTATATACCTTCTTTTTTATTGGTATACCCCTGGTGGTCTATATCGTCACCTTGTTCAAAGCAGTTCCTGCCGATACCCGCAGCGGTTCCGCCCGCCCCGAAGAACTTCGGGAATCTGCATAAAGGCAGCTTTTATTACCGAAGCTATATTTGAAATGGTTATTTTCAGGGGGCAGTCATGCGTTATTTAAACACGAAGAAGAATTCCAATGATACGGAAAACTCGGGCCATTCGTTAAAAGAACAACTCTCTCCCCATCTGCAGGAAAATATGAATAATCTGAAGGTACTGCTGCAAGGTTGTTCCGAT
>JBLMZJ010000151.1:0-30884 GCA_050258735.1 Deltaproteobacteria bacterium
GGCCCACGACTTCCCTGTATTTAACGTGCAAAACATTTACCACCGCCGTGATGCCATCTATCCTGCCACCATCGTAGGCAAACCCCGGCAGGAGGATTATTATATCGGAGAATGGATGCAGGAATTACTCACCCCTCTGTTCCCGATGGTAATGCCTGGGGTGAAATCGCTATGGACCTACGCCGAGGCCGGTTTCCATACCCTGAGCGGTGCAATCGTAAGGGAAAGTTATTTCCGTGAAGCCTTGGCCCATTGTTTCAGGATTCTGGGCGAAGGTCAGTTGAGCCTGACCAAGATGCTGCTGGTCACTAATAAAGATGTAGATCTCAAGGATTTCCCCCGCCTGCTCGAAACCATCTTGGAACGTTTCGATCCTGCCCGGGATCTGGTATTGATCCATGATACCGCTATGGATACCCTGGATTATACCGGGCGCAAGTATAATGAGGGCAGTAAGGCCATAATGCTGGGTCTGGGTGATCCTATCCGCCAATTGCCTGCCTGTTGGCAGGCAGGTCAGCTGGCAGGTATCAACAAGATCAAGGCGTATTGCCCCGGGTGTCTCTTAGTCTCTGGCGCAGGTTTTTACTCCGACGAGAAGCTGCCGGCAGAACTCTTGAAACAGGAAGGACAGTCTTTGGCTTCCTGGCCAATGGTCATACTGGTGGATGACGTCGATGAAATAATTGACCAGACCGCTTTCCTGTGGACCGTTTTCACCCGATTCGACCCGTTCTGGGACATCTACGCTCCGCAGGCCATGCGCCGCAATGCCATTGAGTATGGACTGCCTATTATCATAGATGCTCGTATGAAACCACATTATCCCGCTGCTCTTGAGCCGCGGGAGGATATCGTCAAGAGGGTTGATCAGCGATGGGATCTATTATTCAAATAGTTTTAAAAGAACCGGTTATATTATGACCCTGCATGATTTTGGTTGCAGGGTTTATTTATTATACGGCGTTATTATTAACAGGTGAGGGGGTGGTAGAGGTTTGCAGCGATAACGAATTGATAGATCGTCATCTGTGCGGAGACGATGAAGCCTTTGCCGCCATTATCACCCGCTACCAAGCCTATGTATTCGCCATCATACTTCGCTTTGTCAGTGAACGGCAAGATGCCGAAGATATAGCACAGGAGATTTTTCTTCAGCTTTACCGGTCACTACCTGACAAACAGCCGGGAGATCTGAAATCCTGGATCGGCAAGATCGCAGTCAACAAGGCCATTGACTGGAAACGAAGCCAGAAACGGCGGCAAGCCCTGGCCGATTGTCTGGAACAGATATGCCTTACAGATGACAGTCCGTGCACTAAGATCGAACAGGTGATACTGCAGCGGGAGCAGGAGATGCTGCTCCACCAACTATGCCGGGGACTATCCCCGCCTTATCGCCGAGTGGTAGTCAAATACCACTTTGAGGGTAAATCGTACCAAACTATAGCCCGCGAGGAAGGAATCAGCTTGAAAACAGTCGAGTCAAGGCTCTACCGGGCTAGAAAAATGATGAGAGAACAATGGGAGGAGGGTGATTAATGCACTACGATAAACAAGCATGGCAAATGTTTTACCATCAAGAACTACCCCATGAGCAGTTAGAAGATTTGGAAAGCCATCTCGCCGTCTGTGATGAATGTCAGGAACTCTTCCTTACCTGTATAGAACAGATAGAATGGGCCGCAACTGAACTGGTGAGTGCTGATTTTCCCTTGCAGACCATGGAATTCATCAGGACCTCACAACGAACAGCGCACAGTCACCCTTCGGCCAAACAAAAACGCCGGCGGATGCTGATAAACTATGTTGCTGCCGCCGCTGTCACCATAATCCTGATGAGCGGAGGGGTGTTCCAATCGGCTGTTGACCAGACTGCCCAAATCCCCGGGCAACCTAGTGAAGCGGTTCACAGAAATGAGCAAAACCTTCTCTTTACCTGGCCTGAAAAGATTGAAACGAGTACCATCCATTGGGTCGATAATATGAGCTTTACTAAATTGAAGGAGGTAAAGTGGTGAAAAAGAAGAGTAAGTTTTTGGTGGTATTATTATCACCCGTACCGGGACTGGGCCATCTGTACCTGGGTAAAAGCCAGAGAGCCTTTTTGTTCTTTGGCATGTTTCTGGGCCTGATCATGGCTGCTATTATGGGATCAGAGATCCTTTATGGGAATGACGGTTTTATTGGCGGCCTGGCCGTAATGGCTTTTGGCCTGTTGTGGTTCCTGGCCCTGGCCGAGGCCTTGTCGATTGCTTCCCGATCCGGTGAGAAGCCGGAAGATCATGACAGCGATGCCACGTCATCTGATTATGATGCACATTTCATAAGCAGCCGCAAACTAATGGCCATTGGTCTCTCCATATTCCCCGGGGCGGGACATATGTATCTGGGGCTGCTGCGGCAGGGTGCCCAGTTAATGGCCGCTTTCTTCCTGGCTCTCTGCCTGGTGAGTTTCCTGGGCCTTCGCGTCCTTATCTTTGTACTGCCAGTGATCTGGTTCTATAGTCTCTTTGACGTATGCCACCTGCTGGACGAAGAAAGCGACGGACTGCGTCCCGACACCTCCATGATCTTCGATTGGTTCACTGATCACCCTAACTGGTTGGGCTGGGGGCTCATCATTCTCGGTCTGCTGGTGATGGTACAGCGTGTCATCAGTCCGGCACTTGGTTACATGATAAGCCCTGAAATCAAGAACTACATCGAGACCTGCCTGGTCGCCGTGCTATTGATCGGCGGAGGCGTCAAGCTGCTCATGGGCGGCAAAGCCGATTTTGATGATGAGGACGGTGATGATAAATGAGACAATGGCGGGTAGGGACCCTTTCTATGGGCCTGCTGCTTGTGGGCAGCGGCATAGGACTGCTGTATGCGCAGTTCAATAAATTGGCGGTGGTCGATCTGGCCATGAAATGGTGGCCGCTTATCTTCATACTCTTGGGCGTTGAAGTACTGGTTCAATACTATTTCCGAAAAGATATAGACAACAAAATCAAATACGATGTCTTCAGCATATTTATTATCTTAATCATCGTAGTGACCGGTGTGGTGATACAGACCACGTCCGAATTAGGTCTTAGCGCTTATCTCCAGAGCGAAATCAGAGCGCAAAACTTTGAACTGACCAGTCCCACCACTAAAGTGGATGCAAGCAAGGCTCGCAGCATAGTTATTCATGCCGAGAGTGCCCCGCATCTGGTTGTAAGAGACAGTTCCGCCAAAGAGATCAGTATCTATGGCCGCGGTAATATACGTGCGGAGTCACGTGAAATGGCGGTTAAACAATTGGCTGAAGGGGTTCAGGTGAGCTCCCGGCAAGAAGGGGATATTTTATATGTGGACCTCGAAGCCGGTCTGTATCTGTCCAATTATTATTTGACACTTCCGGGGGATATTGCGGCGGAATTTGACCTCAACGGAACTTCAGCCGAGTTGAGCCCGGTCAGCCTGAGCAACAACTGGCTTGTTAAAGGCGGATCGGATACCAGGGTAACATTATTGCCAGATACCAACCTGCAGATAAACCTACTGGACACCAACTTGGACACGATCCATGGCAATGTTTCCTGGGTTGACCGGAATGGCAAAACACTGGTTGAACTGCGCCAGGAAAAACAAGCCCAGCAGATCAACGGTGAAATGAACGAAAACTACAACGAGGATTCCGACCAACTCATGGAACTCAAAACCGTTGTAGGTAAACCTGACCACAAACTGACTCTGGTCGGACCATCTGAAGTAAGTGTTAATGTGCTCCCCTAGATAACTACCAAGGCCCTGAGACGTGTTGGTCTCAGGGCCTTTATTATTCAAGACAACAAGTTCAGATTAGGTTCTCCATTCCGTAAATAAGACCCTGGCGTTCCATAACCGCCTTGGCCACCATCACCACCCCGGGCATAAAAGCAGCTCGATCCATAGAATCGTGGCGTATCTTCAGGCTCTGACCGGGAGCTCCGAAGATCACCTCTTGATGAGCAATAAATCCGGGCAAGCGGATACTATGTATCCTGACCTGTTCTATCTCACCGCCCCTGGCGCCGGCCACCTTTTCAAACTCCTTGATGTTCTTCGGCGGACGGCTGGCACGATTCTCGGCAATCATCTCCGCCGTCTTGATAGCAGTACCGGAGGGAGCATCCATCTTCTGATCATGATGCAGCTCGATGATCTCGACATCAGGGAAATAGCGCGCTGCCTCACGGGCAAATTTCATCATAAGAACCGCGCCGATCGCAAAGTTAGGGATGACTGCCACACCGATTTCCTTTTCCAGTGCCAGTTTTTCCAGCTGTTTAAGTTCTACCTCATTGAGTCCGGTAGTCCCAACAACACAATAGACCCCATTCTTAAGTGCAGTTTTGGTGTTGTTGAAAACTGACTGAGGGTTGGTGAAATCTATCAATACATCCGGGTAATTGTCTTTTATGACGGCTTCCAGGTCGTTCCCGAGCATGATACCGCAATCAGTTTCCCCGGTCAGAGCGGAGACCGCTTCTCCCCTGGCCCTGGCATCAATGGCCCCTACCAGTTCGAGTTCACTGTCCTTCATTACCGCCTTTAGAGTCTCCAGCCCCATCTTTCCCAGGGCACCTGCTACCGCTACCTTTATCTTCCTTGCCATATCTCAACCTCCGCTCTTATTGTACATTCGGGCTTGTTCCATAACATATTTGACTACTTCCTGAACCATCCTCCGTTCAAAAAAGGTGACGGTGTCGGGATACTTGTCCAATTTGGTCAAAAGGTTGATAAAGCGCCTGATAAATTCGATCTCTGAGTGTATCCGGTCGATCACCTCTTCATCGCTGCCGGTATGGGCATAAAGCTGTCCCAGGTGCCCGAGAATGGTATCCTCACTATTTTGCATGGCCACTACCGCGGCATGTTCCAGAAGTTCATGCTTTTTGAGGTCACAATCCAGAAATCTAAGGATCAGGCTGAAGCGCTGTTCTTTGCTGCGGGTAACGAGGATATCCGTGCTGAGGCTTTTCTTTTCCAATTCCAGGGTCAAGACCTGCTGCAGGATATTCTGATAGAAGGCCTTTAGCGCTTCAGTCAAATCCTCACCTCCGACGTCAAAGACTCGCTATAGTATAATTATATCGACCAAATGATATTCACGCCACTCTTCATTGATTTGTCTTTGCCACAGTATAATGCTATACTTTTCCTGTTTCAATAAATCAGGTCCGCGCGGCCAAAGTATACATTTTGCCTGATAATTACAGCTACAGGAAAGGGGCATTGGTTATGCCTTTTGACGGTATCACCATACGCGCTCTCTGTCAGGAACTCCATGAACGGTTGGTGGACGCGCGCATTGACAAGATATTTCAGCCGGAAAAGGATGAGGTAACTCTGTCCATTCGAACTAAAACCGGTTCCTGCCGGCTGCTGCTGTCAGCCAACCCCAGATGGGCCCGCAGTTACCTGGCCAGCACCAAAAAGGAGAACCCCTCTAATCCGCCGGCCTTTTGTATGCTGCTGCGTAAATACCTGGAGGGTGGTAAGATCAAGGCTATCCACCAATGTGACTTTGAACGCATCATGTATATCGATATCGAAGCTATGGATGATTTTCGGGAATGGAAGATGAAACGGCTGATCTGCGAATTCACCGGCCGTCATTCTAATATAGTCCTGATCAATCCGGAGACCAATACCATCATAGATGCCATCAAGCGCTTCAGTTCCGAACAGAATTCTTACCGTGAGGTAATGCCGGGCCGATTATATGTGGAACCACCCGATCAGGCGAAGCTTAACCCTTTGAAGTATTCCTTCGAAACTATGGTGGAGCAGATGTGGAACCAATCTCCCCACACCGAGCTCTCTCAAGCGGTTTTTAACTCCTTTTCCGGGATCAGTCCCTTTTCGGCCCGTCAGATTTGTTATAAATGTGGTCTAGACCCATCGCTGCCCGTTGAACAATGCGGTGAGTTTGAATTTAGAATGATTTCTCAGCAACTTGAGCAAATGATCATTTCCCTGGCGGACACGACCCATGGAGCCTGCGTGGCCTTCAATGGTGGCCAGACCGTAGAATTCGCACCTTATCCACTGATGGAACTGGGTCCCAGAGTCGAAATAATAACGACAAGTAGCATTAATGAAGCCTGTGACCGCTATTATCAGAATAAAATGGGCCGGTTGAAGCTGGATTCCATAAAGGTCAACCTCTCTCGAAACATGAAGGGATTCCTGGATAAGGCATATAAAAAGCAGTTCCATCTGGAAGGCGACGAGGAACGTGCCCGTGAAAACGAGAAATACAAAGACTGGGGCGAACTGATCACTGCCTATGCCCATGAATTGCACAAGGGTGATTTGCGTGCGGAATTCGATGATTTCACCACCGGCGAGCCGGTATCGATCGATCTGGATCCACGCTACACCCCGATCCAGAACGCCCAGCGCTATTTCAAGATATACAACAAAAGCCGTTCAGCCCTGCGCCACCTTGAGTCCCTTAAAGCACAGAACCACCTGGAGATATCCTACCTGGAATCCGTGCTGCTGGCTATCAGTCAAGCTGAAGATACTCAAGATATCGAGGAGATAGTAGAGGAGTTGGAAGGCGAAGGCTATTTGAAGGAACACAGCAAGCGCAAAAAAGCCAGAGGACACCGCAGCCAACCGCGGCACTTCATGTCTTCAGATGGCCTGGAGATATTGGTCGGACGCAATAACCGGCAGAATGACCTTTTGAGTATCAAACAGGCGGCGTCCGGCGACCTTTGGCTCCATACCAAGGAGATAGCAGGCACCCATGTCATCGTTAAGCTGCCCCGTAATATAACCAATATCGATTCCCTACCGGACAGCACCCTGGAAGAAGCGGCGATCCTGGCAGCCTATTTCAGTAAGGCTGAACAATCAAGCAAGGTGGAGGTCGATTATACTTTCCGTTCCAATCTGCGCAAACCCAATGGTTCAAAACCTGGTATGGTAGTCTATGAGAACTATTGGACCATCAACGTCGATCCCCACGATAAGAGGCTGTCCATACTTCTGGAACAGCAGGCTGTATCGCTTAAATAGCAAAGGGCGGATTCAATATCCGCCCTTATATCACTCTATGTCCGTGCTCAATTATCATTCTTCGATGGTCACTGTACCATCTTCATTCTCGGTGACCTTGCTGTCAGGCTCCAGGATATATACCTTATGATTGACATAGTCGATCGCTATATCCCGGTTTATTATAGTGGCTGCCTCCTCAGGCGTAACCAGGGTCCTAATCTGCACCCCGTTGTCATATAACTGAAGGATCAATTCCCCATTGTCTCGCTTGATGTTCTGATGCTGGTGTTTTTCATAGGGTTTCATGAAGATATATTCATAGCCGCCCTCTACAAAATTCATTTCCCTGCCATTCAAAATCACTCGCTGCAAAAATGAAACCTCCTAAAACAGACCATTTCTTACCTGATATACGGGCGGATGTGAAATCGGTCCCTACATCCACGCGTACATCAAGTGGTCGATGTTTCCTGAAAATATTCGCTTATAATTCTTCGTTGTTCTCTCCTACGCTCCGCGGCTACCAGGTTTGACCGCCTTGGAATCGCCAGCCTTGCAGAGAGGGCATTCTTCTACCGTCCAGGATTCAATGTCCATAGAGAGGACCGGTTCCTGTTTTACACCGAATGAGACCTTGCCATTGCTGCGGTCAACTAATACGCCCACGCCGACGACCTCTCCGCCCTGAGCCCGGACCACGTCGATGACCTCCTTAACTGATCCACCAGTAGTTACCACATCTTCCACCACCAATACCTTCTGGCCGGGATTGATGGTAAACCCTCGGCGCAGGGTCATCGCGCCATCCTGACGCTCGGTGAAAAGGGCAGGTACTCCCAATTGACGGGCTACCTCATATGCTACGATTATGCCGCCCATGGCTGGACCAATGACTATCTCTATTCCGTCATTTCTGAATTTGTCGGCCAGGTGTCTGGCTAGTTCTTCGGTATAACCAGGGTACTGCAGGACCTGGGCACACTGCATATACTGGTTGCTGTGCCGCCCGGAGGTAAGTATAAAATGCCCATTAAGCAGGGCTCCTGAATCCTTAAAAATCTTTTGTGCCTCGTTCTGGTTAAGCATCTATTAACCCTCCAATTCTCCGATTATTTTTTTGGCCGCCTCTACCGGGTCGTCCGCATGGGTGATCGGTCTTCCGATGACCATGTAATCTGCACCAAGATCCAGCGCATCACGGGGCGTCGTGATCCTCTTCTGATCATTAGCAGCCGCCCAAAGGGGACGAATACCCGGAGTGACTATCTTAAAATCAGCCCCACAGGCGTTCCGTATCACTGCGATCTCCTTGGGTGAACACACTACGCCGGAGATCCCGCAATCGCGAGCCATTAGAGCCCACTTGACGACCACATCTTCTACCGGCAAGCCTGTTATCAGCATATCCTGCTCCAATTCCTGCTGACCGATACTGGTCAGTACCGTGACGGCCAGGATCAGGGGCGACTTGCTTCCCTGTTTGGCAGCCTCATCCTTGCTGGCTTCGGCTACCGCTTTCATCATTTCTCGTCCGCCGGCGGCATGCACATTAAACATCAGACAACCCAATCTGGTAATTACCCGACCGGCTGCAGCCACCGTATTGGGTATATCGTGGAATTTGAGATCGACAAACACCTGACCGCCCAGCTTGTGAATCTTGTCTACTATCTGAGGTCCGGAACTGTTGAATAACTGCATCCCCACCTTGAAGGCCCCGACATGGGCGGAAAGCTGTTCAGCTAGTTTCAGCGCCTCTTTCTCAGCGTCCACATCCAGCGCCAGTATTATCCTGTCTTTTGCCTGCAAATCACATTCCTCCATATCTTAACGGGCAGCGGCGCCCACTATTTCACCAAGCTTGCTGATACCATTATGCTGCATATAATCCCGGAGCCCCTCTGCTATATCGGCCTCTAAGCGGGGATTAACAAAATTGCCGGTCCCCACTGAGACCGCAGACGCTCCCACCATCATGAATTCCAGTGCGTCATTCAGGTTCATGATACCTCCACCACCCAGAATAGGGAGATCGATCTCACGATATACCTGGTAGATCATTCGCAAAGCCACCGGCTTGATAGCCGGACCAGACAGCCCTCCAAAGATGTTGCCCAGTAAAGGCTTGCGTTTCTTGATATCCACTGCCATGCCCATTAAGGTGTTGATCATGGACAAGGCATCAGCCCCACCGGCTTGAGCGGCGCGGGCAATGGCCACTATATCGGTCACATTGGGTGAGAGCTTGGGGATCACCGGCAGGGTGCTGTTCTTTTTGACCGCATCGACTACCTGGAAGACCAGTTCCGGGTCGGTACCAAACTGCAACCCGCCCTGTTTGACATTAGGACAGGATATATTCAGTTCAATGGCGCCTACCCCTTTATGTCCCTCTATACGGGCCGCCAACTCGGCATATTCTTCAACTGTATTGCCGGCGATGTTGGCTATAACTGTGCATTTATGTTCTCTAAGGTAAGGCAGATATTCATTAAGAAAAGCCTCGATCCCCGGGTTCTCTAAACCGATGGAATTCAACATACCAGCTGGCGTCTCTACGATGCGCGGGGTCGGATTGCCTGGACGCGGAGTAAGAGTAGTGCCCTTGACGATTATGGCCCCAATCGAACATATATCTATGAAGTCCTCGTATTCCCGACCAAAGCCGAAGGTACCGGAAGCTACTGCTACCGGGTTGTTCATAATAAGCCCGCCTAGATTTACGGATATCTCTGGTTCGTGATCCTGTGACATTGTTTCTTTGTTGCGCAAATCAGCACCCCACCTTACCCTAATAATTCTACTTCCGCCATTGGGAAAACCGGGCCGTCCTTGCATATCTTGACATAGTTTTCGTCATCCGGTTTCAATTTACGGGCACATCCCAAACAGGCCCCAACTCCGCAGGCCATGTATTCTTCCAGAGAGATTTCTCCGGATATCCCACGTCCCCGGGCATAATCAGCCACTGCCGCCATCATGGGCTCAGGGCCGCAGGTATAGATATAATCGACTTCTGTAGGGTTTATTTTCTTCTGCAGCAGTTCGGTGACCAATCCCTTGAATCCGGCGCTGCCATCTACGGTGGAAGGCATGAAATCTACCCCGATCTGCCGCAATTTGTCCAGGGCCACTAAATGATTCCTGCTTTCCACACCGTGGAGGACCTTGACCTGATAGCCCCGGGCTGCCAATATCCTGGCCAGATAGACCAAAGGGGCTATCCCTACACCTCCGCCGACCAATATGACTCTCTTCCCCTTGGGCGGCAGAGAGAATCCCTTACCCAGCGGACCCATAACATCTACATATTCCTTCGTTTTGATACGGGTCAACAGGTTGGTGCCGGTACCTACTACCTTGTAGAGCAGGGTGATACTGCCCAGTTTCTTATCCACGTCATAAAGGCTGAGCGGGCGTCTGAGCAGAGGATTTATCCCCAAGGTGGATCTGATATGCACGAACTGTCCGGGAAGACACTCGGGAGCGATAGCCGGAGCGATAAACTCCAATTCCCACATATCCCTGCTGACCTGGTTATGCCGGACCACCAATCCTTGTTCTACAAAAGGCACTTTTTACCCCTCCATACAACCTGTCAATTATTGCATACGTATTCCTGCAAAGATTTTATAACGCCTCGTGTCGCCCGCTCTCCTTCCATAATGACCTCCTGTACCACCTTCAGCGTATCCAGTGAGGTCAGGCACGGCACGTTGAGTTCGACCGCGGCTCTTCTGATCATAAAGCCGTCACTGAACGGCATGCGCCCATGAGTAAGCGTATTCACCACAAAATCGACCTTACCCTCACGAATAAGGTCCACGATATTGGGTGATCCTTCAGTGATCTTTTTTACATCCGTTACCTCAATGCCCTCTTCACGCAGGGCCCGGGCAGTTCCTTCGGTAGCGATAAGCCGGAACCCCAGTTTGCTGAATCCCTTAAGGATGGGGATAGCTTCAGCCTTATCTTTATCGGCAATAGTGGCTACGATACTACCCTTTATTGGTATTTCGACCCCGGCCGACAAAAGTCCTTTATAAATAGCAGTTTTTAAGGAATGGTCGATGCCCAATACCTCTCCGGTCGACTTCATCTCCGGACCCAGAGTAATATCCACCTGCTCCAGTTTATTAAAGGAAAATACCGGCACCTTGACCGCGTAGAAATCGGGCTGCCTATAGAGTCCGCTGGCATAGCCCTGATCCTTGAGGCTTTTCCCCAACATGATCTCGGTGGCCAGTTTTACGATGGGGATGCCGGTGATCTTGCTAATAAACGGAACAGTACGGCTTGAACGTGGATTGACCTCTATCACATACAGCTCGTTCTCAAACTCGACGAACTGGATATTGATCAGGCCGCGAACATCAAGCTCGATTGCCAGTTTGACCGTGTAATCCAACACCTTGGCTTGTATCTCCGGCGAGATGTCATAGGCTGGAAAGACCGCCATACTATCGCCGGAATGTACCCCGGCACGTTCGATATGCTGCATGATGCCGGGGATAAGGACATCTGTTCCATCACAGACCGCATCCACCTCGATCTCCTTTCCCAGCAGGTATTTATCCACTAATACCGGGTGTTCGCGGTTTATCTTTACCGCACTCACCATATATTGCTCCAGCTCATCCTGGTTATACACTATCTCCATAGCCCTCCCCCCCAACACGTAAGAGGGCCTCACCAAAACTGGGTAACCTATTTTTTCGGCTGCCTTTACGGCATCTTTGACCTTGAATACACTGCGTCCCGGCGGCCGGGGGATACCCAACTGCCCGAGCATAGCGTCAAAACGATCGCGATTTTCCGAGCGGTCAATACTTTCATTGGAGCTGCCCAGTATTGTGACTCCGGCCTCACTCAAAGCCCCGGCCAGGTTGATAGCAGTCTGCCCGCCGAATTGCACGATCACTCCTTCCGGCTGTTCTTCTTCAATAATATTCATCACGTCCTCGAAGACCAATGGTTCGAAATACAGGCGGTCCGAGGTATCGAAATCAGTGCTTACCGTCTCCGGATTATTGTTGATTATGATAGCCTTGACGCTGGCATTCCGTAAAGCCCAGACGCAATGCACAGAACAATAGTCGAATTCCACGCCCTGGCCAATACGGATGGGGCCTGAGCCGATAACTATCACCTTTCTGGCCGAGGGGTCATGAGTCACCTCGTTTTCATCCTCATAGCAGGAGTAAAAGTAAGGGGTCACTGCTTCAAACTCTCCTGCGCAGGTGTCCACCAGTTTGTAGGTAGGTCGAATGCCCCACTCATGGCGCATTTTGCGGATATCAGCAGCGTTAACGCCCTTGACATAAGCGATCTCCTTATCGGAAAACCCGATCTTTTTGGCCTGACCTAATACCTCAGCATCCAGATCCTCTCGCTGCAGTATGAATGAGAAATCTACAATGTTCTTTATTTTCTTGAGGAAATAAATATCGATCTGGGTTATCTTCCATACCTCGTGAATGGAGAAGCCCCGGTTAAAGGCCTCGGCTACCAGGAAGATCCTCTCGTCATCTGCTTCCCGCATACGCTGCCACAGTTCTTCATCACTGGCTTCGATCAGTTCCGGGAGGCGCAGTCCGGATAATCCTATCTCCAGAGAGCGTATAGATTTCAGGAAGGCCGCTTCAAAGGTGCGGTCGATCGCCATTACCTCACCAGTAGCCTTCATCTGGGTACCCAAGCGGCGATCGCCGAATACAAACTTGTCAAAAGGCCAGCGGGGAACCTTGAGGACTACGTAATCGATGGCCGGCTCAAAACAGGCGGTGGTGGTACCGGTCACCTGATTCGGGATCTCATCGAGGTCATATCCTATAGCTATCTTGGTGGTCACACGGGCAATGGGATATCCGGTAGCCTTTGAAGCCAGGGCGCTCGACCGGCTGACGCGGGGATTGACCTCTATCACATAATATTTCTTGCTGAAGGGATCCAGGGCGTACTGGACGTTACAACCGCCCGAGATCCCCAGGGCGCGGATGATATCGATGGAAGCTGCTCTCAACATTTGGTATTCTTCATCGGTCAAAGTCTGGGCTGGGGCCACCACGATGCTGTCCCCGGTATGGATGCCTACCGGATCGATATTTTCCATGCTGCAGATGGTTATACAGTTATCGCGTGAGTCCCGCATGACCTCGAACTCTATCTCCTTGTATCCGGCCACACTGCGTTCGATCAGGGCCTGATGGATCGGACTGCTCTTCAGACCCTTATTGACTATTTTACGCAGTTCTTCTTCATCATGGGCATTGCCGCCGCCGGTACCTCCAAGAGTATAGGCGGGACGGACTATCAGCGGATAACCGATCCTATTGGCAAAATCTATGGCCTCCTCCACCGAGTGCACAATATCGCTCTCTGGTATGGGTTGACCGATCTCCTGCATAGTGTTTTTGAACATTTCGCGGTCTTCAGCCCGGTAAATGGCCTCCAGCGGCATACCCAGGACCGGCACGCCGGTCTCCTTCAGGATCCCTGCCTTATCCAGGGCCAATGCCATATTTAATCCGACCTGCCCACCCAGATTAGCGATGATACCATCTGGCTTTTCCTTCTCCAGTATCCTTCTGACCGTCTCCACATTGATCGGTTCAAAATATACCTGGTCGGCAATATTGGCGTCGGTCATGATGGTTGCGGGGTTGGTATTGAGGAGCAGGACTTCGATCCCTTCCTCCTTCAATGCCTGGCAAGCCTGGGTCCCAGCATAGTCGAATTCGGCGGCCTGCCCGATGATTATGGGGCCGGAACCGATGACCAGAACCTTCTTCAATCCTTCTTTTAGCGGCATATCGATTTCCTCCATTTGTACCACTGAACTAAACCCACCACCCCATTGTGATCGGATATTTTCAAACTACTTTCTTTATAAATTCTATGATATTAATCCTCAATTACCTTTCCGTCCTGGGCAACGACCCGTCCGCCGACTATGGTCATCACCGGCCAGCCCGTAAGCTCCATACCCTTGAAGGGAGTGTTTCTGCCGGATGAATAAAAGTTCTGGGGATCCACTGTCTTCACCAGATCAGGGTCTATGATCGTAATATCAGCAGGCGAACCGGGGCTGAGTTCTCCGGAGGGCAGTCCCAATATATCTGCCGGCGTACAGGTAAAGGCTCTCACCATCTGTTCCGGGCTGAGTTCCCCGGTCTTGACCAGTTTCTCCATCACTACCGCTATGGCAGTCTCCAGACCGGATATCCCATTTGCGGCCAGGTTATACTCGCAATCCTTGGCTTCCAGTTCGTGCGGGGCATGGTCGGTGGCGATGCAGTCTATCACGCCATCGGCCAGTGCTTTGCGCAGGGCTGCGACATGCTCTTCCGAGCGCAGTGGCGGGCTTACCTTGGTATCGGTATCATAGCCGCCCACTACCTCGTCGGTCAAAGCCAGATGGTGCGGGGTGACCTCGCAGGTTACTGCCAGTCCTTCTTTCTTAGCCTGACGGATCATGTCCAACGATCCGACGGTGGATACATGGCATACGTGCAGACGTCCGCCGGTCAACCGGGTAAGGATTATATCACGGGCTACCATTACCTCTTCCGAGGCAGCGGGAATACCCTTCATTCCATAATAGGTCGAGTAATACCCTTCATGCATCTGCCCTTCCCGGGTCAGTTGGGGGTCCTCACAATGTGCCAGGACTGGAAGGCCGAACATCTTGGTATATTCCAAAGCATTACGCATGATATCTGCCCTAACTACCGGTTTGCCATCATCGGATATGGCCACACATCCGGCAGTTACCATCTCGGCCACCGGTGCTAGTTCGCAGCCGGCCTGCTTTTTGGTGATGGCGCCAATGGGACGGACATTGACCAGACCGGTCCGCCTGCCTCGATCACGCACGAAACTGGCTACCGCCGCATTATCTATCACCGGGTCGGTGTTGGGCATACAGCAGATCGTAGTGAATCCACCGGCTGCCGCCGCTCTTGACCCTGTGTTGATGTCTTCCTTGTACTCGTAACCCGGTTCACGGAGATGGACATGCATATCGATAAAACCCGGACATACGTATTTCCCGGCCGCATCGATGACTGTGGCTCCTTTGCTCTCGATCTTGTTTTCCACGGCAACTATCCGTCCGTCTTCCACCAACAGGTCCATGACCTCGTTTATTCCATTGGCAGGATCTATTACCTGACCGCTCTTAATTAGCAATCTCATCTTTTGAACCCCCCATCATCATGAACAATAAGGCCATGCGAATGGCCACCCCATTGGTTACTTGTTCATTGATCACCGACTGGATGCCGTCGGCCACCTCGCTCGATATTTCAACGCCCCGGTTCATCGGTCCCGGGTGCAGCACCAGAACATCGTCCTTGGCCCGGAGCAGGTGCTCAGATCTCAACATAAATAGATCCGCATACTCGTCTAGTGACGGGAAATATCCTATCTCCTGGCGTTCACGCTGTACACGCAGGACATTGATCACATCCACTCCATTCAAGGCTTCATCCAGGCTGTAGTAGGCCTTTACCCCCATCTTCTCCAGACCGGGAGGGATCAATGTGGACGGCCCTACCACCCGGACCTCGCAGCCATATTTGGACAGCCCGTAGATATTGGAACGGGCTACTCGGCTGTGTAGGATGTCACCCAGGATAGCTACCTTGAGTCCGTCCAGGCGGCCTTTTCTCTCCCTAATGCTGTACATATCGAGCAGCGCCTGGGTGGGATGTTCATTAGCTCCGTCACCGGCATTGATCACCCGCATTGAGGTGTTCCTGGCTACGTAATGCGGTGTCCCCGTCATGGAATGACGCATGATCATAAGATCGAAACCCATCATTTCAATGGTCTTGATGGTATCTTTCAGACTTTCACCCTTCTGTACGCTGCTGGTGGAGACCGCCAGATTGGTAGTGTCTGCGCTTAAGTATTTACCGGCCAGCTCAAAAGAGGTGCGGGTACGGGTGCTGTTTTCATAAAAGATGGTCACCATGGCCTTGCCCCGCAGCGTAGGCACCTTCTTGATATCTCGCTTGATGATGTCCTTCATCGGAATGGCGGTGTCGAGGATCTGGTCGATCTCTTCTCGCTCCAGTTCCTTCATCCCCAGCAGGTCTTTACGTTGTTCAAACTTCATCCATAAGCCTCCCTTGATTTATTGATCAACAGTATGTGTTAGTCTATTATTGGCATCAAAAAAGCCTTCCCTGCTTTTGAATGCAAGGAAGGCCCGGTTACTTCTGCCTGGTCTCCCTTGCTGGTCTCCCGGACCAACTTAAAGGGGTTCCTGCTTAAGGATCGACTATCTCTTGTATAGATACCCCGTCTTTACCGTCTATCTCCTGGACAAAGACCGAGATTATTTCTTGCTTGGATGTAGGAACATTTTTACCTATAAAATCGGCCTTGATCGGTAGTTCCCGATGCCCCCGGTCCACCAGGACCGCCAGTTGGATCGAATCCGGCCGTCCCAGATCCATTAAGGCATCCATAGCTGCCCGGACCGTCCGACCGGTGTAGAGCACGTCATCTACCAGGATGATTTTCAAATCATTTATGTCGAAGTCAACTTCGGTGCGGTGTACCTGCGGCTGAGAGGCCTGCAGGGTAAGATCGTCGCGGTACAGTGTTATATCGAGGATCCCTACCGGGATCCTTACCCCTTCGATCCCCTCGATCCGCCTGGCCAACTCAACTGCCAGAGGTCCGCCCCGTCGGCGGATACCCACCAGGGCCAGCCGGTCCACCCCCTTGTTGCGCTCGATGATCTCATGGGCAATACGGGTAAGGGCTCTCTTTATGGCCACCTCGTCCATTATCTGGTTCTTTTCCCGCAATGGCATAGCTAGACCTCCTAACCTCAAAATGCAAAAACGCCCACCATGGTCGTAAGGCCAGGCAGGCGTACTAATCCTGATCATCCTTGCTAGCCTCACGGGGCCAACTTAAAGGTTCTTATCCGATTTTAACCAAAAGCAGCCCCGATGTCAAACGGTGGTAAAGGACCGTCCGTTTTGTCACTCTGATCTTGAAAATGTATAATAAAACTTAGCCAATTGAATGGAGGTTTCACATTGATAATCACACCTGAACACCTGATAAAAAAGTATTTTCCGGAACCGGTGGAAACGACCAGGAAGTTATATGATCGGTTGGATCTGGATGGATACGGCTACTCCTATTCGGCCTGGGTCAAGGATGCCGAGGAATATTGTCTGAGCAAATATTTCACGGAAGAAGATTACAAAGCCCTGGAAGGTGAAGAGCAGAACTACTGGATAAGCCCCCGGGCATTCCATACTCTCCTGGAATCCAGCCCTTCAAAGATCGGTGACGAGATCCGGGCCTGCGCAACTGAGATAGCCAATCGTGTAGCCACCGACCGGGCCTTCGCCAGGCAACTGCAAGATCAGATCGATCATGAAGCGGGTCTCAGTAAGGTAGTACCCAAGATTCCCAAATCCTTAAAAAACAAATACAACGAGACCGGCCAGGATGCCTTCGAATATACCATACAATCTGACGGGCGTCTCTACCTGGATATCATCTCCGGATTCAATTTCAAACCAGGGCAGAAGATCGGAGACGTTCTTTTCAGTTTAAAGATGGAGGTGGAAGAAAATATCCCCTTCCATATCATCGAGGTCATGATAAAACTGACCAACGATGATATCCTGTCCTATCGAACAGTATGGTCCTGCAAGGACGAACCTCAAAAATACGGGGCTATCCTAATAAACCGGATCATCCGGGTAAATCTGTTCGAGGATACCCGTAAGCTGATCGACAGTTTTGATTATTTCTTTGCCCCCTCTGACCTCATTGCCCTGGAAGCCGAACTGCAAAAGGTGATAGACATGCAGGTGGAACTGATCGATAAACAAGTGGATACCGAGGGTCTGGGACAAAAGATCCTTAAGCGGCACAACCTGAACGGGCAGGCTTACGCCCTGGCTATTAAAGAGATCTTACCCAGGATCCTTGAATATGAAAAACCCGATGCAGATATCGAGACCGCTTTCATCGAATCCGTGAACCGTTACTGGGATCATTATATCCTCCAGCCCGATCCCAGCCGGATTATTATTGACGATATCGCTCAGATGGTCAAGGCCCGTATCCCCCGGGTCGAACTGGCGATGATCTCAGCCGATATGCTGCTTAACAGCCGTTTATGCAGCAAGTATTTCAACAGAAATTTAACCAACAAACAGAGGCAAGCGCTTTTTAAAGACGCCGCCCCGCGCCTGATATACACACTGGCGGAAGCGGGATTTGATACCAGCATACCGGCTGGTGAGCGTATTGCCCATATGTCTGCCTTCATTGCGGAGCAGTTGGATATGATGAAAGAGATCCTTGTGGAGACCAGGCAATGGCCTAAATAGGATATTCAGACCCAGTTTCAGGAACTGCGGCAAACGGCCGTCCCTTTGCCAAACAAATATGGGGTACCAGTCATGAAAAAGCATGCAAAAACAGCGATAATCAATTCATTCAAGGACTTGATGAGTAAGCAGTCCATGGATAAGATCACTGTGAAAAAAATCTGTGAAGAATGCAGTGTCAACCGGCAGACTTTCTATTATTACTTCACCGATATTATGGATATCTTTAAATTCATAATATTTGATGAGCTATCCCGGGAAATCGCGCAAAATAGAACCTTTAATACCTGGACCGGGGGATTCCTGGCCACCATGAATTATCTGGAACGGAACTCCAAAATGATCCTGAATATATATCGGTCTTCGCGCTGGCCGGAGGCCAAACATTACTTCAGTTATCTCTCCGAAAGATTGCTGGGAGATGTGGTCGATGAATGCGTTGAGAAGATGCGGGTCAAGCTGTCTGACAAAGATGAAGCCTTCATAATTAATTTCTACCGGCATGTATTCAATGGTTTGATGCTGGATTGGATCAAGGAAGGGATGGAAGAATCGCCCCAGGTCATTCTTACCAAGCTTCTCATTATGATTACCAGTGAAGGCATCCCCGGTTCCATCCAGGCCTTAATAAATAACGAACAAGCCTGAATTGGGCCCCGTTTGGTGACATTCCTCCTTGACACCTGTAAGACAAAAGTCGCCCTGCTCCATATCCCAGGCAGCAACACTGCCATATTATTTCCTTTATCCAAACACTTTTAAAGATCTGTCTATTGTTGGCATTCTACCAGGGAATGTACACTGAAATCATACAAAGCGCATGCAAATCACAAGGAGGGATCTTTATGTTTGTCTTTTCGGAAGGGGTTTCGACAGCAAGTGTGTGGGGGGTTTGGATAATCGTCTTTGCGGCGCTCTTCGGCTTCAACGAAATATCCCGCCGGTGGAAATGGATGGGGTTCATCAGCTTCATAGTTTTACCGGCCATACTATCGGTCCTATGGTTCACCACCCTGAAAGGCACCGCTTATACCGACTGGTTCCATCTGGCCAAGGTCTATTCTTCCACCGCAGGGTGTATTGGCTTCTGGGCCATTAGGCATGTTCAAATGACCAATAAAAAAACCGGCAAAGTATGGTCCCTGGCTGAACAAAAGTGGGCCTTATGTTTCCCGCCGTTGATACTGGCTATTAATATTGCCGAAGCGGTGGCCCGTGATTTCCAGGTCGGCCTGCAGTATGTCGGCGGGGGCATGCTGGCCGACGAAGCCATGTATGTTTTGGGCGGACCCTGGAACTTTATGAACGGCATTGCCGGAATCCTCAACATTATCACCATTACCGGCTGGCTGGGTATATGTATCCGCAGGCAAACTGCCAAAGACGGCAGCAAGGATATGTTGTGGCCTGACATGCTGTGGTTCTGGATAATCGCCTATGACCTCTGGAATTTTACCTATACCTATAACTGCCTGCCCGGGCATTCCTGGTACTGCGGCTTTGCTTTACTCTTGGCTCCGACCCTCTGCGCCTTTACTGTCGGCAGGGGGGCCTGGCTTCAGCATCGAGCACAAACTTTAGCGATATGGTGCATGTTCGCCGAGACCTTCCCTTTCTTCATCGACAAGGGACCTTTTGCGGTGGCATCATCGTACAGCTCGACCTGGCTTTGGGTATGGGCCACGGCAGCACTGCTCAGCAATATAGCAGTATTCATCTATATGATCTACAAAGTAGCCAAGACCAAGCGGAATCCTTATCTGGGCGAACTATACACCGACCTGCCCGGATATCGGAAAATCAAAGTTCTAGCCGAAGACTATACGCCCGCCGGTGAAGATGCACTGTCTGCCTAATAATAGTATTAACCAGAAAAGAAAGCCGCTTGCTGAGCAAGCGGCTTTCATATGATCTAAACCTGGCAAAGGGATGGTCCCTTGCCACATTATTTCAGCTTCATGATCAACTCTTCAAAATACTCCGGCAGCGGGCTGTTGAATTCCATATATTCACCGGTCACCGGATGAATGAAACCCAACAGTGATGCATGTAAAGCCTGGGATTCGAGACCCAGGTGTTTCTTATCGGGGCCATAAACCGGGTCTCCCGCCACGGGGTGTCTTATGTAGGAGAAATGTACGCGGATCTGGTGAGTTCGACCGGTCATAAGTTTGACCCGTACCAGAGTATAGTCGCCGAAACGTTCCAGGACCCGGTAGTGACTGATCGCCGGGCGGCCCTCGGCTACTACTGCCATCTTCTTGCGGTCACTGTGACTGCGACCGATGGGAGCCTCTATTATGCCGTTTTCCTCTTTGATATTGCCATGAACCAGGGCAGTATATTCGCGGTTGATGCTGTGCTCCTTTATCTGTTCAGCCAGATGGCGATGGGCAGCATCGTTTTTGGCTACTACCATGACTCCCGAGGTATCCTTGTCCAGCCGGTGGACTATACCCGGGCGCAGCTCACCGTTTATACCTGACAAGTCCTTGATATGATAAAGAAGCGCATTGACCAGGGTGTAATCCCAATTACCATGTGCGGGGTGGACTACCAATCCTTTGGGTTTGTTGATGACTGCCAGGCTGGGGTCCTGGTAGAGGATCTCCAGTGGGATGTCACGGGGCTCCAGGGCGATGGCCCGCGGTTCATCCACTTCGATGGTTATTTCCTCACCTTCGTGTATCTGATAACTGGGCTTTTTCCTGGTTCCATCCACCAATACCTTGCCGGCATCAATCAGGCTCTTGACCATGCTCCGGGAAAGGGATTCCATTTCATCGGCGATAAAGGTGTCCAGGCGCTCCCCTTCCCTTTCCTCTTCTACTATAAGCTTTTCAAGCTCAGACATATTTCTACCTTGCCTTTTGGTTAGTTATTTTCTTACAGTTTCTTCATAACGCAGCAGATATAAAACCAGCAGTATCCCGCCACACACGATGGCTATATCGGCTACATTGAATACCGGCCACCAGTGCAGATCAAAAAAATCTATAACATGATGGAAACGGACGCGATCGATCAGGTTCCCCATGGCTCCTCCGGCTATAAGACCGAGGTAGAACTGCAGACGGGTATCAGGTTTGTAGAGGAAATGGAATACGACCATGCCTGTGATCACTACAATCGCGGCTATTGAAAAGAACCAGCCTTGCCCGGTCAGTATGCCAAAAGCGGCTCCATGGTTATGCACATAGGTAAGCCACATCAAATCGTCGACCAACGGACGGCTCTGACCGGGAACGAAGTTCCCCATGACCCACCACTTGGTCAGGCTATCTATGATCAATACCGTTAATATACTCAGCCAAAAACGCAATCTCAAGCCTCCATGTCCCATTAGACTATGCCTTGATTTTCTCCAATAATCCGGCATATATTTCATAAGATCCCTTGTCATAGAGTACAAATCGAATTACTCTTACCCATTCAAGATCCGGCAATTTGTCCAGTACGGCCTTGATGGCGACCGGAGCGGCTTTCTCAATAGGGTAGCCAAATATCCCGGTAGATATGGCAGGAAAGGCAATTGACTCGATCTTATTTTTGTCAGCCAATGAAAGAGCATTGCGGTAGCAGTTGGCTAACAGCTCGGCCTCAGGATAATTTATCCCGTAAACCGGTCCCAGGCAGTGGATCACGTATTCATTGGGGAGCTTGTAAGCCCCGGTAATGACCGCTTCCCCCGGTCTGATCGGCCCCAGCGGAACGGACGCCTTTTCGAGTTCAGGGCCGGCTGCCTTATGAATGGCTCCGGCCACACCGCCACCGGTACGCAAGGCTGCATTGGCCGCATTTACAATAGCATTCACATCCGGCTGAAAGGCAATGTTGCCCTGTACGGCCTGAAGTTCCACTCCACCTATCATAACCTTCATAATCTGCCCTCCTGTCGGTTATCATATCTTGAAGCAGAACCTGACCGATTAACGGTAAACTTCGGGCTGCCCCTTAGATTATCCTTGTTTTTACCTGTGGAAGTTTTCATGTTTTATATTGATGAAATCCTGGAGTTCGTTTTTAAAGCGTTCCTGGCCAAAACGCCTGACATTCGCAGCCATGGCTTCTGGTCGGAAAGAATTCTCCCAGGCAATAAATTGTTCAACAGCTTTTTTTAGAGCAGCAATGCTCTGTTCATAAAAGAAGATCCCGGTGGCCTCTGCCCAGTTGGAACCGTCAGCTGGTACCACTGTCTCAACAACGCCTCCGCGTCCCAGGGCTATTACCGGAGTGCCGCTGGCCTGTGCCTCTACCGGTACCATCCCGAAGTCTTCTTCTGCCGCGAAGAGCAGTGCCCGTGCTCTACCCATCAAGCCGGCCAGTTCTTCACCGCTCCGGTATCCAAGTATCTCGACTTTCGGGCCGGCTATCTTCTGGCATTCACCTAATTCCGGACCGGTCCCCACTACCTTGAGGGGCAGTCCCAGCTGATTAAAAACCTGTATAACCAGCAGCGCCTTTTTATAGGGAACCAACCGTGAGACGAAAATAAAATAGTCTTCCTTCTGTTGACCCGGCTGAAACAGGGACAGATCGATCGGCGGATAGATGACCTGCGCTTCCCGGCGGTAGGCGCGCCAGATACGCCGGGAAGTGTTCTGTGAATTAGCGATGAAATAGTCCACTCGATTAGACGACTGGCTATCCCACAAACGCAAATAATGAAGGAACCAGCGGGCCAAGACAGCCTTCACTCCATGATCAAGTCCATTTTCAGCCAGATAATTGTGGGTTAGATCCCATGCGTAACGCACCGGCGTATGGCAATAGCATATATGAAGTTGGTCTGCCCGGGTAAGCACTCCTTTGGCCACACAATGGCTGAGAGATAACAAAACATCATAGTCTGATAAATCAAATTGCTCGATGGTATAGGGAAACCAGGGCAATTTACTGCGATAATTGTTCTGTATATTTCGGCGTTTCTGTAATCTGGAGGCATGGACCCGTTCGACAGGCAGGCCAAGCTTCGCCAGTGACGTTTTATCATAGAACAGTGTATAGAGCGGAGCTTGTGGATAGATTTCCGCAACCGCCTGCAACAGGTTCTCTGCTCCACCCAGGTCTACCACCCAATCATTTATGAAAGCTATGTTCACATCGTACCCCCTTGTCATAGATTCTTTTCCGCCACTTCAATCTCGAAGCGTCGGGTATACATGGTATCTGATTCTTCAAAAACGCTGCTTACCCTGGAATGGTTATTGGCTTACCTTTTCTATTGCCTGTTCAAACTGGGGTATTATGAGCTCCGGCCTGAAGTCGTTGACTCTTTCCAGGCCTAAATCGCTAAAGTATTTGACCCGCGAAGCATCACCAAGCAGGCTGGTCATTGCCTCCACCAGGGCAGCTTTATCATCCAAAGGGATCAAAAAGCCATAACGCCCATTTTCCAGTATCTCTGCCGGTCCGCTGGGACAGTCAGTCGCCACTACCGGCACCCCTAAAGCCATAGCTTCTATTATTACCCCGGAAAACCCCTCAATATTAGAACACATAACAAAGACCCTGGCCTGTCTGATCCAGCTGTAAGGATTGCTCTGAAATCCTGGCAGATCAACCGTTGCCTCCACACCCAGATTCCGCACCATTTGTTCCAGATTAGCGCGCTCCGGTCCTTCTCCTATAATGATTAGCTTGTTGCTTATCCCCCGGGCCAGTAAATCAGCGTGGGCACGAATAAGTAATTGGAAATTCTTCCGCGGTTCCAGTCTTCCTGCTCCAATAACAATCGGTATATCTTTAGCTAGTTCAGGTGCAGCATTCGCCAACTGCCCGATATATTCAGGGTCCACAAAGTTATAAATGGTCTTGATCTTCCCCTGCAGACCGGGAAATAAGTGAGAGACACTAGCTGCCACGCCACAAGACACCGTAATTATTTGTTTTAAGCTGCTTAGGGCGCGTCGATTTACTAAGTATGTAACAGCATTATGCCGGAACAGAGCCATATCGTCACGAATCCACCCCATTACCGGACGTTTTAGTAACCAACCAGCGATTGCAGCAAAATAGATAGTCTCAAACTCCACTGCCCCAATTATTACATCGGCATCCGCTGCCGCCTGACACAACTTCTGTACGATCCTCGGTAAGTGCCACCGCATACGTTGGCCTGATTCCAAAGCCTTGAACACCTCAACGTCTGCCGGCACTTCCTTCGAAAGAACCCCTTCATTTTTAACCAGGAAAAGCACAGGCTTAAATCGGCTGCGATCAAGATTACGCATTAGATTTAGCGTATTCCGTTCAGCTCCTCCGCTGCCCAAGTTCGGTAAGACAAACATTACTTTCAACACAGTCAAATCTCTCCAACGACCTTTACTTGTTTAGCTGGGGCGTTCATCCAGTACCTCATGGTAAATTTGCATGGTCTGCCGGGCAGTATCCTCCCAGCGGAAACGACTGGCCTGTTCCAGGCCATGTTCACTTAACCGGCTTCTTAAACTGGAATCAGAAAGCACCTTATGGATACCCCGGGCTATATCTTCCACCTTATAGGGATCTACACATATGCCTCCGCTACCGGCTACCTCCGGCAAGGAACCGATATTGGAAACCACCACCGGTGTACCGCAGGCCATGGCCTCTATGGCAGGCAGGCCAAAACCCTCGAGCAGTGAAGGAAAAGCCAATACCCGGGCCCCGCTATATAATTTCACCAATTCATCATCACCGGCCGTCCCCCACTCTATTATCGGGCCGCACTGCCCGGACCTTCTGGCTTCATCCAAATCATCATTTTCTAAGAACCGTTTACCAGCTACAACCAACTGCAGACCCGGAAAATCTCCTTGCAGAATCGACATGGCTCTGGCCAGACGCCCCAGATTTTTATGGGGCAAGCGGTTGCCGACATATAACACATAATCCCCAAGATCGTTTTGAAGTTTGAAATGCTCAATCTCAGCCCGACCCAGCGGGTGAAACATTTCTGACACCCCAAGATAGGTACGACGGATCTTGGCCTTAACTCTATTACTCGGGAATAATTGGATCAAATCCGAAGCGGTAGCATCAGATACCACTATGATCCTGGCCGCCTTTTCCACCGCGTTCTTTAAAACTTGCAAGCCGGCTTTGACTCTGAGCGGATTGTGCCGTTCGGCGAATTTAAAGGGGATCAGATCGTGCACAGTCACTACGCAAGAATCAGGCATTAACCAGGGGGCATTGAAATGTGGAATATGAACTATGTCACTATGCTTTGCCTGTAAACGGAGACTTCCTTCCACCTGTTCCCTAAAGCCATAGATGGCGGGAGTATAGGTTCTGTGATCAAAACGCCGGTGATCCACTTGCTCCTCATTTATAAAACGGTAAAACTCGGCGGGATCACCACGTAAATCAAAGCTGAAGTCTTCATCCAGCCTGGCCATCCCCGACAAGATGCAGCGGATATAACGTCCTATGCCCGATGAATATAACATTCTGCTGTCCATTAATATTCTCAAGGCGCTACTCCCTGTAAACTATATATCCTGGATCGGGCAAAGTGAGCAATCAACAATGAAACCACCATTAGGATATTTATCGGGAAGATCTGCTCTAATGGCAGGTTCAGCAAGGCCACATAGTAGCCGATGATGAAAAAATAGGCGCCGTAGCACAAATCCAAACCTGGACCACTGTACTCCTTCAGGAGAGCCTGATAGAGCGTGATCAATCCTATAGCACCGGCTATTAGATACATCAATAAATAGAACCAACCGGTGTTTATAAATATATTCACATAACCTGATTCGGTTTGGACGAACCTGCGCACTGGATTATCCAACCGATCACCCAAGTGCTTGGGGGGCCGGTCCTGCTGCCGGGATCGTACCTCAGCAGGTTTCAAGTCACTATTAAAGTTGCCGTCTCCAGATAAATAGCCCTGCAGCATCAGCCAGGCCGATTTGTGCTCTTGTATGCTCCGGTTTTTGCCTTCCACCACATCAGCCGAAGGCGGATTGCTAAAATGATAAAGCGTTACCATCAACAAAAAGACTGGCACTACCGCCAATAAACCCAGCAGTGCCTTTTTATGGGCGGCCCTCCCCAGGATCAAAAGGCCTACCCCAAAAACAAGCGACAGACACAGAGTAGCCATCCCTGTCATTGACTGGGTCAGAATAAGAAATACCAGCAATATTCCTTCTAGTCCAGCCATCATCCAGGGCCGCCGATAATATCGAAAATATATGAACGGGACCATGAAGATCATAAAGACGGCATACCCATTAGGATCGTCCCAAATAGAACCGTAACGGACGGAAGCAGCCGTTCCCCAGGCCAAAGCCGGCAAACGTCCGGTCAAGTGATAAAGCGCGATCTGTACGATTTCCCATACTATACTGATCCAGATAAATATAATAAATTGATCGCTCAGCATTTTCATAGAAATATCCCCCAACCTGTACGTAACAGCCGGAAGGAGCATCATAAAGAAAATGCCTACTTCTATGTAATAGGGTTTGTGGTTGAAAATGAATAGGAGAACAGGGTAACAAACTAGGATTGCGTAGATGATGAGACTTATGCGATCAATGGTTTTTATATTTTCTGAGAAACGCTTTTGCAGGATGCCCCACAGAAAATATGACAGTATGATCAAAAGAAGTATTAAGTATTTGGCAGCCTGTAGAATTACAGGTGTATCTCCGTAGGTCATACTGGTGGAACGGCTGTTAATCTGCAGGATGTATCGGTAAGCCAGGTAATAGAAGGATAACCAAAGAATAAACACTACATATCTGGTAGGCTTGTTAGTCCACACGGTTTTTCTCCTTCTTCACAACTTCTGATCAAAAGGCCCCCTTACGGCCAAGCACAGCTGATACGGTGCGCAACAACAGCTTGATGTCCAGCATCAGCGTCCAGTTATCGATATACCATGAATCCAAGCATGCCCGCTCATAAAAGGTCAGGCAATTACGTCCGCTCACCTGCCATAGTCCGGTGATCCCGGGTTTGGCCTGGCGATAATTAGCTGCGCCGTAGGCTTCAAGCTCACCTGGCATCATCGGTCGAGGCCCCACCAGACTCATGTCCCCCCGGACCACATTCCACAACTGGGGCAGTTCATCCAGGCTCCAGATCCGCAAAAAACGGCCCCAAAGGGTTACACGCGGGTCCTTTTTCAGTTTAAGGTTCTGCCCCCACTCTGACCGGGCCCGAGGATTATTATCCAGATACCAATCAAGGTACTCCTGGGCTCCGACTATCATGGTTCTGAACTTGTAACATATAAACCCCTTGCCCCCGATGCCTACCCTGGTGTTACAATAGAGGACCGGCCCGGAAAAGGTCAAACAAATGAAAGCTGCGATGAGTAACATAATAGGAGCTAACAAGATAAGCAGAAAACCTCCACCCAGGATATCAACAGTCCTTTTGACCGCGTGGGCCCATGGTCCGTGACGATTTTCGGAATCAGTAAACGGTTGTGCATATTGCAGACCCGACCCGCTGTCCTTATCCCAGGCCTCTTTAGTTACGGTGGCAGGCACCAAACTAGTGTTCATGATGAGATATACCTACTTCTTTTCGTAGACCGCAAAGAGTTGCAGGGCTACTTGATCAAAGGGATGGGAGCGAAGCTCCTCAGCCAATTCCCTGGCGGGGGAACGGTCCGCGATCTGCAGGAACTCATCCCAGCTCATGAAATCAAAAGGAGTGATCTCTACTTCCTTGAAGCCATGTTTCGCAAACAAACGGGTCAGGGACTCGGGATCAAAATGGTGCATATGGAGCATAGCCGGGAAGAGTGTACCTTCAATGTTCTCCCAGATACGCTGTTCCACTTCGCCATAGCGGGTGGGAGCAGTGATAAAAACCCGGCCGCCCGGTTTGAGCACCCGGGAAAATTCCCCAATGATCCCGTCGGGATCAAAAGTATGCTCCAGCACATCGAGGCAATTGACCGATTCAAATGAATTATCCGGATATGGCAGGTTGGCAATGGTACCCTCAGTAAAGTCTACCTGCTGCGAACCCTTGATCAACAGATCCTCCGCTGCAGGGAATTCGCATTGAACTGCCATAGTACCCAGTTCTTCCTCGATCAGTTTGATCACCCGGGGAAAGATCATCTTCTCGCCCTTCTTCATCATGGCCGAAAGTGCCATAGCCCTTTCCAGCCTGGCCTTGCACGCATCGATAGCATGCACGTCCATATACTGACTCATGACCAGCGAAGCAAATCCCGCGCCGCAGCCAGCATCCAGTATCTTACCTTCTAACTGCTGGATGTGGGGATGGACGTATTTCAGGAAGGAATACTCACCGCCGGATGAAAAATTCTGCAGAGCGATGATCTCATTAAGGGTAAACAGATCTTCCTGGCTCAGGGACGAACCTATCTCCCGACGGAACCAATTGCGCAGATCGCGATCTTCGCATAAACGGTCGGTAATAACTTGGAGATCGGAGCTGCCTGCCGCTTCCGCTAATTTCTTGCGTTCGGTATCAGTGATAACATTCCAGATGTATTCAACGAAAAAAGGAAAACAAACATTGTTGGCAACATTGAAAAGAATGGCCTGTTCCGGTTTATTCTGCTTCAATCGAGCGGTCGCATTGTGAAATTCCAATAAAAAGGCAATAGCGTTTTCATCGTTGCGGGAAAATACCTCTTCATAGGCGGCGGCCAGTTCGTCGGTCTCCGGAAGGAGATCCCGATAAAGCTGCAGAACATCATCGTCGACCACATCAAAATAGTAATTGAAGAAATCTCTTAAAATCACTTTATTCCCCCCATTATTTAATCAAATCGATAGTTCGCTCGTAGTCCGTCTTCTGCACTCCAGTATCGAAATCCCATGTAATGCACACATCAAAGGATGCCTTGCTCTGTTCAAAAACTATCACCGGGCAGATCATGATCCCGGAGGTATGGTAACCCAACTTGCTCTGACCCGGGAATACATAACCCTGATAATAGTGTTTGACCGCCGGTTCGACCTTTAACCAGGGCATGCGGTTAGGCGAAGAGAACTCCATTTTCACCCGGTTGTTGAAGGTGGTGTCGTCCCCGCAGCGAAGCTCATAAACATAATCGACACTGGCCGGTCTCGGCCCGAGGCGCTTGTCATTGTATACTTCAAGACCCTTGTTCCCGTTGACCATAAGCTGCTCCAGCCAAAACTGGGTATCCTGCCCGGCATCGGCCGGGATCAGCCCCAACCAGGCCCGGGGGGTGAAATCGACTTCGTCGGATGGTGCCGCCGACAAAACCAGCTGCGGCACCAGACCCAGTCCGGAGACCTCTCCCTGGCATACGGCCTGGATACTGACCAGAAGCCTGTTCTCTTCCATTTTGACGTATTTATTGATTACCAGATTTACCGGTCCATGTGTACCTTCGATCATCCCCTGGCCTCTCATACTGATCACCCCGCCAGGATCGCCATTGACTGGCTCCATATCATACACCATGGTATCAAAATCCCCCAGCGGCTCTAAGTTGCCTTCGTTCACCGTTACGATCCCACAGCGCAACGAATTCCGGCAGACCTCACGGCGACCTCCCTCCGGGTAATACTGGCGGACCAGACTTGAATCCGTCTCGGTGAAGACCAGTGGTACCAGATGCCGATGTATACTGTTATAGGCACTGACCTTATTGATATCCTTGGTTATTAATTCCCGAGCCAGATCAATATCTCCTGCCAGCTCAGGCGAAAGAACATGATGATAGATCAGGCAGCCGCCCTCCCGGTGTACTACCAGGCTCTGGTCGGCGCTCTCCAACACTATCTCATTTCCGCCGTCATGGTCCCAATCAACAATGGATATTGTTTTACGACCAGACACACCGATGATATCGTTCAACTCTTCCATCAGCCGCAGTGCGACCTCCAGGAATGCCAGCCCCTGTGCGTCATAATAAGGTGAGGAACCGTAGCTGGGATGACGGCTGGCCCACTTGGGATCCTCCTGATAAGCCACATGCCGGACACGATTTATCAATTGGTAAGCAACTGCCAGGTCGTCGCCAAGTTGTTCTTCGATCAGCGCCGATATCAACTCAGAACGGCGCGGAGACTGCATAAGTACTTCCCTCACCATCTCTCCGCTAAAAGGCAGTCGGCTCTGCCGGCGTTCCTGCCAAAGACTGATCAACCCGTCTTCAAAGGTTTGCTGCAGAGTCTCCAGATCCCTGATCCTCGACATCACACGCCGTAAACGTTCATCACCGAAACTTACGCCGCGGATGCCCCGCCGGGCCGTCCAGTTCTCCCATTCGGGATAACTGTGACTGGACCTGATCGGATAGGTATCTAGAAAACCCTGACCAGCAAGGTATTCCTTGAGACCAGTGAACTGAAGATCAGGGTCACGATCTACCAAGCTGAAAAACTCCATCAGCCACTGGGCATCCCCCGCGGGATCCTTGCTCCATTGGCCAAATTTCTCAGCATCCTCAAAGATAAGTAATATGGGTTCTATGTTCCGGCCATAGTCCCCCGCCAGCCTGGCGGCCTTCTCCAGGGTATC
>JBLMZJ010000152.1:0-30406 GCA_050258735.1 Deltaproteobacteria bacterium
TCTACTGGTATCCATTCCAACGGCTATTCCCTGGTCCGCAAAGTCTTGCTGGAGAAAGCCGGTATGAAACTCGAACACCATATAAATGAATTAGGTCGCAGCCTGGGCGAGGAACTTATCACGCCCACGCGGATCTACGTAAAAACGGCTCTGGCTGTGATCGAAGAAGTATCCATCAAGGCCATGGCCCATATCACCGGCGGGGGTATACCGGAAAACCTACCGAGGGTATTGCCGCCCGGGCTGGGGGCCGAGATCAAGAGTAACACCTGGGAGCCGCCGGCCATCTTTCAATTGATCCAGCAATTGGGCCGGGTCGAAAAGAACGAAATGTACCGTACCTTCAATATGGGCATTGGGTATATATTCATTACTTCACCAGAGCAAAGCGATGAAGCTTTAAAGTGCTTGCGTATTAAAGGAGAAAAGCCTATAGTATTAGGTAATGTATCGCCGGAAAGTGCAGGGGTAAGTATCATATGATCCAGATCACACAACCGGGAATGCTTCGCCTGGGGGTTCTGGCCTCGGGTCGGGGCAGCAATTTCGATGCTATCTGCGCTGCCATTGATCGGGGAGATCTTCAGGCAAAAATCGAGGTGCTGATCAGCGATAAAGCTGATGCCGCTGCTCTCGAAAAGGCATCGAACCGGGGTATTTTTGCCCGCTTCATCGATCCAAAGGCATTTGCCGACCGGGAGTGCTACGAGAGCGAGATCATCACGACCCTGCGTCAGGCAGGTGCAGAACTGGTGGTGCTGGCCGGATACATGCGTCTGGTCGGCCGGGTAATGCTTCAAAATTACCGTTGGCGGATATTAAACATTCATCCTGCTCTCCTGCCTTCATTCACCGGATTGCATGCCCAGAAACAGGCTGTGGAATATGGTGTAAGGTTTTCGGGATGTACGGTACATATAGTTGATGAGGGCATGGATACTGGCCCCATCATCCAGCAGGCCGTGGTGCCTGTATATCAATATGATGATGAAGACGGTCTGGCTACCAGGATACTTGAACAGGAACATAAACTGTACTGGCAGTCACTGCAGCTATTCGCCCAGGGTCGGGTCTATTTGGACGGGCACAAAGTGATCATCCAAGAAAAGAACAAGGAGGAAATGGCATGAAAAGAGCCTTGATCAGTGTTTCCAATAAAGAAGGGATAGTAGATTTTGCCCGGGAGTTGGCCAAGCTGGATTACGAGATAATTTCGACCGGCGGGACTTACAAGACCCTGAAGGATGCGGGGATACCGGTTTTTATGGTAGCCGATATCACCGGATTCCCGGAGATACTGGACGGGAGAGTCAAGACCCTGCACCCGGCTATTCACGGAGGCATTTTGGCCCGCCGTATTCCGGAACATATGGTGCAGCTCAAGTATCATGGCATTACTCCTATCGATATAGTAGTGGTCAACCTCTATCCATTTCGTGAGACCGTCAGCAAACCCGACGTAACCATGGAAGAGGCCATCGAAAACATCGATATCGGCGGACCCTCTATGGTCCGGTCAGCAGCCAAGAATTATCACGACGTAGTGGTGCTGGTCAACCCGGAACACTATGAGACAGTCCTTAATGAGCTTAAGGATACCGGGAATGTCAGTCCGGAACTGCGTATGCGGTTGGCTCTGGAGGCCTTTACGCATACTGCTTCATATGACACTATGATCTCATCATATCTGGCGGGCATTGCGGGTACGAAGCTGGACAGTTCATATTTGCTGGCGGGCGAGAAGGTTTATGACTTGCGCTACGGCGAAAATCCCCATCAGGCTGCCGGGTTCTATCGCAGCCTGACCAGCCGGGGTGGTCTGCCGGATGCTAAACAGCTGAATGGCAAAGAACTTTCTTATAACAATATTATTGACAGCGAAGCAGCCTGGGAACTGGTTCAGGAATTCAAACAACCTGCCTGTGCCATTATCAAGCATACCAACCCCTGCGGAGTTGCGGTCGCTGGCAAGTTGGAGGAAGCTTATGTCAAGGCTTTTGATGCCGATCCTCTATCGGCCTATGGAGGGATCATCGCCTTTAACCGGGTAGTAGACGGGGCTACTGCTAAAAAGGCAGCCGAGACATTTATGGAAGTGATCATTGCCCCGGGATTCGATAAAGCAGCCCTGGAGGTACTGCAGGCCAAGAAGAACTTGCGCCTACTGCAGCTCGACACCAACTCTGTCCCGGATCTACAAATCAGAAGCGTCAAGGGTGGTTTTGTGGTTCAGGATCGAGATATCAGCAAAGTCGACTTCAAAAAGTTGGAGGTCGTGACCGAGACCAAACCGGATCCCGGTTTGCTGGCTGATATGGAACTAGCCTGGAAGGTAGTAAAACATGTTAAATCAAATGCCATAGTCATAGTAAAAGACGGTGTCACTCTGGGAGTCGGTGCCGGCCAGATGAATCGGGTGGGAGCCGCCAAGATAGCTCTGGAACAGGGTGGAGAAAAATGTCAGGGAGCCGTTATGGCCTCAGATGCCTACTTCCCCTTCGGAGACACGGTGGAAGCGGCAGCTGGCTACGGTATCAAGGCTATTATTCAGCCCGGCGGTTCGGTGCGCGATGAGCAGAGCATCCAGGCTGCCAATAATAACGGTATCGCCATGGTTTTCACCAACGAACGGCATTTCAAGCACTAGGCAGCTGGCGTGTAAAACAAGTGATCCGGGAGGTTGTTATGGGGAAGAAGCTTTTAGTTGTCGGTCAGGGGGGCAGGGAACATGCCCTGGTTTGGAAGCTGGCCCAGAGTCCGAAGATAGAAAAGATATATGCTGCGCCAGGTAATCCGGGTATTGCCCAACTGGCGGAGTGCGTTAACATAAGCATTGATGATACTGCGGGTCTGCTGGATTTTGCCCGGCAGGAAAAGATCGATTTGACCGTAGTAGGGCCGGAAGCGCCCTTAATGGACGGGATCGTTGACCAGTTTACAGCAGCCGGTCTTAAAATATTCGGCCCGAGCGCAGCTGCCGCCCGCCTAGAAGGGAGCAAGGTCTTTACCAAGCAGCTGCTGCATAAGTATGGAATACCCACTGCCCGCTTTGAGGTATGCGAGAATAGCCATTCTGCGCATATAGCTGCTCGTTCATATATCGATCGGGACAGGCCGGTAGTCCTCAAAGCTGACGGGCTGGCCGCTGGCAAAGGAGTGGTCGTGACCGCCGATAGTCGGGAGGCAGCGGACGCTATTGAAGCTATGATGAACCAACATACCTTTGGCCAGGCCGGTGATCGTATAGTAGTTGAAGAATGTCTGGCCGGAGAAGAGCTCAGTGTGTTTACTCTCTGTGATGGGAAAAATTATCTTACCCTCATGACTGCCCAGGATCACAAGCGGATCTTTGACAATGACGAAGGCCCGAATACTGGCGGAATGGGGGCCTATGTCAATCCTCCGGTTTATACTCCTGAACTGAAAGCAGTTATAGAAAATAAGATCGTAGCACCTGTTATCACGGCCATGCAGAAGGAAGGACATCCTTACAGAGGAGTATTATACACCGGTCTGATGCTGACGGCTGACGGGCCTCAGGTACTGGAGTTCAACGCTCGTTTTGGTGACCCGGAGACTCAGGTGCTGATGCCGGCTATCAAGGACGATCTGTTTCCGTTGTTGGAAGCATGTGCTGATGGGACACTGGGCGGCGGCCAGGTCGAACTGGAAGCCAACGCCTGTGTGGGAGTAGTATTGGCTTCCGGCGGATATCCCGGTGACTACCCGAAGGGCAAGACTATAGAAGGGCTGGACCAATTAGCCGAAGATACTATGGTATTCCATGCCGGAACCGCCATAAAAGATGGCCAGTTGGTTACCAACGGAGGTAGGGTCATGGCTGTGGTATGCCGGGGCAAGGATAACGCCGAGGCGATTGGAAAAGTATATAAAGAGGTGGAAAAGATACATTTTGAGGGTATGCATTATCGCCGCGATATAGGCCGGCGGGCATTGCACAAATAAAAACAAAAACTGGGTGGTTCATAAATGGATACTTGGAAAAGACCATATATTAGAAGCGGGTTGGTAGTTCTGGTGATAATAATGCTGGCCTGGTTGCCTACCCGGGAGTTTCTCAAACTTACCTTTATGGTAGGTATCCCCTTCATATTTATTCTGGGGTTTATGCTGAAAAAGGAGCGCTATTCATTTCCCTGGGTGGTATCGCTGGTGCTGCTTATAGGCATAGTCGGAGGGTATGGCTATCTATTGACCGATCTGCCGGAGCGCATCGAAACCAGGCGCATAATAAGCCAAGGGGCTGGGTTGATGGCTGAGGGGAAGTATGATCAGGCCATCAAAGAGTACCGCAAGCTAGAGGCGCTGGGGCGCACCGCTAAGATGAATGAAAAGATCGAGACCGCCAGAAAAGAAAAGGCGGCCCAAGAGGCCCTGACCGAGGCGAAACGTTTGATCAAGGCCGGTAAGCCGGAACAGGCTAAAAAGGTACTAGAAGCGATTCCAGAAGACACTCGGGCTGGCGGAGAAGCAGAAGACCTGCTGGATTAGGCAATCTGCTTCAATAAAGATGTGGGGAGAGAGACCATGTCGATCACACTAGATGATGTGAAGAAAAATCCTGCAGTAATTGAATACATGCGCATAGGCAATGACTATATCGGCAATATCGGGGCTATTGAACATAATCAGCACCACGCCGATCTGGTTTCAGATCTATGCGTAGAGATACTTACCAAGCTGGGCTATTCGGCTCGAGAGGCCGAATTAGGAGCTATTGCCGGATTTCTACATGATATTGGGAATCTGGTCAATCGTTATGGTCATGGGATGTCGGGGGCTATGATAACCTTTCATGTTTTGCTGGATATGGGGATGGACCCCTTTGAGATAGCAGTAATAATGGGGGCTATCGGCAATCATGAGGAACAGGCCCAAGGGCATGCGGTAAACAGCGTGGCTGCTGCCCTGATTCTGGCTGACAAATCTGATGTTCACCGTTCCCGGGTGCGTAAACGAGAGATGTCAGCATTTACCCAGCGTGACCGGGTCAATTATGCTGTTACCGATTCCGGGTTATTAGTAGATGCGGAAAAAAAGATCATCACCATGAAGATACAGATCGATACCTCGGTATGTTCAGTCATGGAGTACTTCGAGATCTTCCTGACCAAGATGCTGATGTCCCGGCGGGCTGCAGAATACCTAGGTTGTCAGTTTGAGCTTATCATAAATGAAAACAAACTTTTATAAAAACAATACATTATCCGAGTATCCTAAGCGAGGTGACTGTTTTGGCCTTTCAACCCAACTGGAGCAATGGGAATACTGATCTGCTGGTGCGGGCGTTACTAAGCCTGGAGAGTAATGAGGATGCATATCGTTTGCTGGATGATCTTTGTACCGTGGCCGAGGTTCAGGCTATGGCACAGCGCCTGTCGGTGGCCAGTTTACTGGCTAAGAACACTACGTATAACGCTATAGCCAGTGAAACTGGTGCCAGTACGGCTACCATAAGCCGGGTCAAACGTTGCCTGAATTATGGGGCAGACGGCTATAAGAGGGTATTAAACAGGATAGACCCTGCATGACCCGTAGAGAGTCACCATAAGCTGGTGAAAAAACATAACTGGGAGTGGTCTTCGTTCCTCAGCCCAGGTTCTAAATAAGTAATTTCATAACAGACCCATGATGACCTGCAACTGGTCACCCAAGAATGATGAAAACCACATTACTTGGTCTAAGCCCGGAATGGCGAGGTTTCAATACTTACTTTCATAATGGATGGGGAGTTAGGCAGATGAGAAATAGAGAAATACCGCGGGGAACCCGTGATCTGCTGCCGGATGAGGTAGCGGTAAAGCGCCAGATCGAGAATAAGGCGGGTAAGCTGTTTCGCAGCTACGGTTACGAGGAGGTCATCACCCCGACTTATGAATTCCTGGAGGTTGTGGAGACCGGGACCGGGGGCAGTATCAGGGAAGAGCTCTTCCTGTTTATGGACCGGGAGGGCGGAATCCTTTCATTGCGGCCGGAGATGACGGTATCGATCGCCCGTTTGGCGGCAACCCACCTGCAGGATGCCGGTTTTCCGCAGCGATTGTTTTATATGACCAACGTATTCCGCCATGTGCAGCCGCATCTGGCTCAGTACCGGGAATTCTGGCAGATCGGAATAGAACTCCTTGGTGCAGCTGGGGTATTCGCGGATGCTGAAGTCATAAGCATTGCTATAAACACCCTGAAGGACATCGGGTTGGAGAATTTCAAAGTCAGCTTGAATCACATCGGTATTGTAAACGGGCTCCTGGACAACAGCGGATTAAGCCTGGAAGAGAAAGAAAGGATGCGGCGTCTGATCGAAGAAAAAGATCTGGTCGAATTATCCGCGCTCCTGGAACAGGCGTCCATTGATGAAGGATTGAAGGAAGCTTTAGCTTCGTTGCCGGTATTACATGGCGGGATCGAAGTCCTGCAGCGGCTTCCTCAGTTGGAGAAAAACGCGACCGCCAGCCAGGCGGCAAAGGATCTAATAAATGTCTATGATTTGCTTAAAATGTCCGGCTTGAGTGACCATGTTGTAATCGACATGGGAGTGCTGCGAGGCCTGGATTATTATACAGGTATGGTCTTTGAGGGATATTCCCCGGATTTGGGTTATGGCCTGCTGGGGGGAGGCCGTTATGATAACTTGATGGGCAAGTTCGGCTTTCCACTGCCGGCTACCGGGTTCGCTATCGGGCTGGATCGTCTGGCCCTGGTGCTGAAACAAAGGGAACCTGAACCCGAACGTCTCTTAGTCGGGGGGAGAAAATATTCTGCAGTGGTGGCCAAGGCCAACGAACTGCGGGGGCACGGTTTTATAGTGGAAACTGACGTTGAGGGTCTGACTAAAGAAGAGCTAGAAAAGAAGATAGCCGCCAATCCCACCCGAACTCTGATTTATGTAGATTAGGGAAACGAATTAACCACAGCGACCTTGATGGCGCGAAGGCATCGCGACCGCAATGCCGACCGCTAGGTTGCATCGTTGCACCCGTAGGGTGTTGTCCCCGGAGGGGGATGGACACAGATGATGCACTTAAATTGTCATTACGAGCGAAGCGCGGCAATCCTCTTCATGAAGGGATACAATTCGAAAAGAGTTTTAGAAATAGTGTTTTGCACAGACCAATGAACTACAAGTGGTTCTGTGTTAATCCGTGGCAAACAAAAATTCGTAGCCAATTATAAACTGGAGGAGAATATATGGCTGAATATTTGACTATCGCCCTGTCGAAAGGCACACTTTTGAAGCCTACTTTGGGCCTGTTTCGGGAAGTTGGCCTGCCTACGGAAGGGGTGGAACCGGAGAGCCGCAACATGGTTTTTACGTTTGATAATGAAGCTATAAAATATATAATGTGCCGGCCTACCGATGTTCCCGTTTATGTAGAACAAGGTGCGGCCGATCTGGGCATAGTCGGTAAGGATGTCATCGTTGAACAGGGCAAGGATGTTTTTGAGATGGTGGACCTTAAATATGGCTACTGCCGCTTTGTTGTTGCTGGGCCTGCCGCTATGCAGGGGGCAGGACTCAAGCAACTCAATTATAAGCGGGTGGCTACGAAATTTCCGGTGATGGCTGAGCGGTTTTTCCGCAGTCAGGGACTGCAGGTTGAAATCATCAAGCTGCATGGTAATGTGGAATTAGCTCCGCTGACCGGTATCGCCGATGTGATCGTTGACCTGGTTTCTACTGGTGCGACCTTGCGGGAAAATAACCTGGTCGAACTTATCAAGATCATGGATTCCACTACTCGTCTGGTCAGTAACCGGGTAGCCTACCGGACCAAGCATGAAAAGATCCAGCCGCTTATTGAAACCATACAAGAAACCGTGAAAGGTGGGATCGGCAAATGAAGATCAGGAGGTTTGCAGCATCCAGTCAGGCTGGTCGGGAGTATCTAACCAGTGCCATCAAGGATATTCAAGAATATGAGAAAAGGGTGCAGGAGATAGGCAGGGAGATTAAGTCCCGGGGCGATGCCGCCATCTTTGAGTTTACCCAACGCTTTGACGGAGCCGCCATAAATGAGGATAATTTCCTGGTCAGCGAGGCAGAGATCGAAGCAGCCTACGAAGCAGTTGATGATGATTATATCTTTGCCATCCAGGCCGCCATCGATAATATAGCCATGTTCCATTCCAGGCAGTTGCGTAATTCATGGATGGAACCGGATGAACGAGGCAATATCCTGGGACAAGTTTTCCGCCCCCTTGAGCGGGTGGGGATTTACGTCCCCGGAGGCACTGCTGCCTATCCGTCATCTGTATTGATGAATGCCATCCCGGCGCAGGTAGCCGGAGTAGAACAGATCGCAATGGTTACTCCGCCTGACAAGGACGGGAGACTTAATCCCTATACCCTGGTAGCCGCCGCGGAACTGGAAATAAACGAGATATATAAGATGGGCGGCGCTCAGGCGGTATTCGGACTAGCTTATGGTACCCAGACCATAAAAAAAGTAGATCTTATCAGTGGACCTGGCAACATCTATGTTACACTCGCCAAGAAAATGGTTTACGGGGAGGTCAACATCGATATGTTGGCTGGCCCCAGTGAGATACTGATCATCGCAGACAGCAAGGCCGATCCCGCTTATCTGGCGGCGGATATGATGTCGCAGGCTGAACATGATGTGCTGGCCCGTAGTATCCTGATCTGTGATGATGAGAAAATACTGGACCAGGTGGAGGCCGAACTGGAGAAGCAGGTTGCCGCCCTGTCACGTCGGAACATTATAGAAAAATCTTTACAGGATTATGGAGCCTTGATTACGGTCGGGGATTTGATCGAGGCCTGCGAGGTAGCCAATTTAGTGGCTCCCGAGCACCTTGAACTGATGGTAGAACATCCCTTTGATCTGCTGAGCCGGATCAGCAACGCCGGAGCGATCTTTATGGGCAAATACACTCCGGAACCGGTTGGGGATTATTATGCAGGGCCTAATCACATCCTGCCGACCGGGGGGACGGCACGTTTTTATTCACCAGTAACGGTCGACACCTTTACCAAGGCTAGCAGCCTGCTCTATTATTCACCCCGCGGCATTGCAGAGGATGCCGATGATATCATAAAGCTGGCTACAGTAGAGGGTTTGACAGCTCACGCCAATTCAGTCCGGTTGCGAAAAGGCTAGGGAAAGAAAGAGGGAGTTGAGAAATATGGTGGAGAATCGTATTGGAGAGATAATTAGGAAGACAGGAGAGACCGAGGTATTACTGCAAATAGAACTGGATGGGACCGGTGTTTACCAGATCGATACCGAGATACCGTTTCTCAGCCATATGCTTACACTGTTTTCCGTCCATAGCCTGTGCAATCTGAAAGTGATAGCCCGGGGGGATCTCAAGGTTGACGACCATCACAGCACCGAGGATATTGGGATCAGTCTGGGAGAAGCCCTGCAACTGGCTCTGGGAGACAAAAAGGGGATCAAACGCTATGGCGAAGCTACAATACCGATGGATGAAGCCCTGGCTCGAGTAGTGGTAGATCTATCCGGCCGTTCCTTCCTGGTCTACAATGCTGAGATCCAGCGCGAACAGATCGGCAGTCTTGCTACCGAGAATATCAAGGAGTTCTTCCAGGCTGTGGCTAACAAGGCCGGCATGAATATACACATAGACCTGATCCGGGGGGATAACAGCCATCATTGTATCGAAGCTATATTCAAGGCTTTTGCCAGGGCACTCAAGATCGCAGTGGAACATGAACCCCGCGTAGAGGGCATTTGGTCCTCAAAGGGTAATTTATAGGGCGATTTCACCAGTACAGGATTTCTTTTAACAGGAGAACATGCAATGATAGCGATTATTGATTACGGCATGGGCAATCTAGCCAGTGTTAAGAATGCCCTGAACAAGCTGGGATATGAGGCGATCATCAGCGACGATGCTGATGAGATACTCAAGGCTGAACGGGTAATACTGCCGGGAGTAGGAGCCTTTGAGGATGCCATCAAGAATTTGCGTCAAAGGGGATTGGATCAGGCCATAGATGAGGTGCTGCGCCAGGAAAAGCCCTTGCTGGGTATCTGTCTCGGTCTCCAGCTGATGATGAGCGAAAGCGAGGAAAACGGGCTTCATAAGGGACTGGATCTGGTGCCCGGCAGGGTAGTCAGGTTTGCGTTGCCTGCCCAGTTCAAGGTGCCACACATGGGATGGAACAGCATTAAACCGGCTGCTGACAGCAAACTTTTTACCGGTATTGCTCCGGAGTCCTATTTTTATTTTGTTCATTCATATTATGTAGTACCTGAGGATGAGTCGGTTATAGCCGCCCGCTGTAATTACGGGATGGATTTCACCTGTTCCATAGAGCGCAGCAAGCTTTTTGCTACCCAGTTCCATCCCGAGAAATCGGGTACTATTGGGCTGCAAGTATTAAAGAATTTTGGAGAAATATGATCATGGTGATTTATCCAGCTATCGACCTTAAGGATGGGCAGTGCGTACGCCTGGTACAGGGCAAGGCAGAGAACAAAACGGTATATTCAGATAATCCTGGAGAAATGGCCGGGGCCTGGCAGAAGCAGGGTGCCTGTTGGCTGCATGTGGTAGACCTGGATGGTGCCTTTGAGGGAAGGCCGGTAAACACATTAGCTATAAAAGCCATTGCCGCTGCTATAGATATACCATTTCAGGTAGGCGGGGGTCTGCGTCGAAGGGAAGACGTGGCCGAGGTGCTGAAAGCAGGGGCCCGGCGAGTAATTATCGGCACTAAAGCGGTAAATAGCCCGGACTTCATCAAGTCGTTGCTGGACGAATTCGGCCCGGAAAGGATTGTGCTGGGACTGGATGCGCGGGATGGCATGGTGGCAGTAGAGGGATGGGTATCAACCTCAAACCTCACGGCTCTGGAGTTTGCCGATACCATGAAAGGTTTGGGCATAACTACTGCGGTATACACAGACATTTCAAGGGACGGGTTATTGCAGGGACCTAACCTTAAAGCCATAGAAGACATGGCATGCCGAAGCGGGTTGAGTATTATCGCCTCCGGTGGTGTATCCAGCCGGGAAAACATCATGGCCCTGAAGGCCCTGGAGGACTGTGGGGTAGCCGGTGCAATCATGGGCAAAGCTCTGTATGACGGAAAAATAACCCTGGCCGAAGCCCTGGAAGCGGCCGGGGATTAAATAATAGAAGCAGACGGACGCCGATTTATAAGGACGGTAGAATTCGCCCCAACATCCTGTCCAGCCGTGGCTGATCGTTGTTAAAAAAGGAGTGGGTCGTTCTTGTTAGCCAAACGTATCATTCCCTGCCTTGATGTACACGCAGGCAGGGTGGTCAAGGGAATAAATTTTATAAACCTTCGCGATGCCGGTGACCCGGTGGAATTGGCTGCCTTCTATGATGGAGAAGGTGCTGATGAACTGGTGTTTTTGGATATCACCGCCTCTTATGAAGCGCGCAGGACCATGGTCGAGGTGGTTAGGGCCACAGCCCGTAAGGTGTTCATACCTTTTGCTGTTGGCGGCGGCATCCGGACTATCGATGATATCAGAGAAATTCTGGTTGCGGGTGCTGATAAGGTGTCTATCAATTCCGCCGCCATTCGCAATCCTTCAATTGTTACGGAAGGAGCCCTGAAATTTGGCAGCCAGTGCATAGTTGTAGCTATAGATGCCCGCCAGAAAAGCAGGGATTCCTGGGAGGTATTTATCGACGGCGGTCGCGTGCCTACTGGCATAGACGCGGTAGAATGGGCCCGAAAAGTCCAGGAGATGGGTGCTGGAGAAATACTTCTCACCAGTATGGATCGTGACGGGACCAAGGATGGATATGATCTGCCGCTGACAGCAGCCATTAGCCAGGCATTAAGTATTCCGGTGATCGCCTCTGGAGGAGCAGGGAATCTTGAGCACCTTTACGAAGGAGTGACCTCGGGCAAGGCCGATGCTGTCCTATGTGCATCGATATTTCATTACCGAGAGTACAGTGTTGCGGAGGCCAAGCAGTATTTAAAAGATAAAGGAGTTGCGGTGAGGATATGATCGAGGGATTGAAGTATAACGAGAACGGACTAATACCCGCTATTGTACAGGACTGTAACAACGGGCAGGTACTCATGATGGCCTACATGAGCGAAGAAGCCCTGAAAAAAACGATTGAGACCCGCCGTACCTGCTTCTGGTCCCGCAGCCGACAAGAACTGTGGGTAAAGGGGGAAACCTCCGGGAATATCCAAACTGTGAAAGAAATTCGCTACGATTGTGATCAGGACACTCTGTTGGTATTGGTCGAACAGACCGGCCCTGCCTGCCACACCGGGCATTATTCATGCTTTTATCGGAATGAGCAGGGAGAAGAAGTAGCGCCTGCTGCCATGGCTATGGATCAGGTTTACGAAAGCGTAGCCGGTCCCGGTATTTTATATGAACTCTACGAGGTAGTACGTGATCGGCAGGTTAAAAGACCAGAAGGGTCATACACTACTTATCTGTTTGACAAGGGAATAGATAAGATACTAAAAAAAGTTGGAGAAGAAAGTGCTGAAGTCCTTATCGCTGCCAAGAACCGTGATAAGGGTGAAGTAGTATATGAAACGGCCGATCTGATCTATCATCTGATTGTACTGATGGTAGAACAAGGCGTAGATCTCGCCGATATATTCTTGGAATTGAAATCAAGGCGTTAAAGCTATAGGTCCATATCGCAACGATATGGACCGCAGCAAGCGCCAGTATATTGCATATAATGTTGATTGGGAGATCCTGAGTAAGCTTTAGCCGAATAAGGGATCTCTTTGTATTTTTTAAAGACGCTAAATACCCTGCAACAGATGAATTATGGACTTGAGGTTTTATCCTCAAATGTTGATATTATGAAAATAAATTGGAGAAAGGAATGTGTCAGATGAGTATATTAGTAACAGGCGGATCAGGATACATCGGGTCCCAGGTAGTATTGGACCTTTTGAAAAGCGGGCGCAGTGTTGTAGTATTGGATAATCTATCAACAGGCCATGCACAGGCACTTCAATCCATAAAAAAGCTGGTTTCTTCAAGGGAAAACGAGCCTGGATTCCGATTCTATTACGGAGACACCAGGAATGGTAAATTGGTGACCAGCATCATGGTAAAGGAGAGGGTGTCGGCCGTGGTGCATCTGGCCGCTTACAGTCAGGTTGGTGAGTCAATGCAGAACCCGGGTAAGTATTTTGATAATAACCTGTCTGGTACGGTAAGTGTACTCGATTGTATGGTCCGTGCCGAAGTAAAGCATATCGTATTCTCATCAACTGCTGCAGTTTATGGTGAACCCGAACACACACCGATAGGAGAAGATCATCCGACTCGCCCGACTAATGTTTACGGCGCTTCAAAGCTTATGGTCGAAGAGATCCTGAGTTGGTATGATCAAGTCTACGGTCTTAAACACATTGCTCTGCGATATTTTAACGCGGCTGGTGCGGATGCCAGCGGAACGATTGGAGAACATCATCAGCCGGAGACCCACCTTATTCCACTGGTATTAGGGGCTGCAACGGGTATACATGACAGGCTTACCATATACGGCGATGACTACCTTACACCTGACGGTACCTGTGTCCGGGATTATATTCATGTAAGTGATCTGGCGGCTGCTCATATGGCAGCCTTGAATGGATTAGAGCAGGGAAGGCCTTCAGGAAGCTTCAATCTTGGTAATGGCAGCGGCTATTCAGTTAAAGATGTGATCAAGGCAGCAACCCGGGTAACCGGTTTGGAGGTTCCTTTTAGTTTTGGCCGCAGGAGAGCGGGAGACCCAGCCGTGTTAGTGGCTGACGCCAATAAAGTCAAGAACGAGTTGGGCTGGTCAGTTAAAGACCAAGATTTGGAGAGCATAATAGCGTCGGCCTGGGCCTGGCATAAGAGTCACCCGCATGGATATATAAAGTAAATTCGGAATAAGATTTGTCATTTAGGGATGTCATTACTTTATGCGTAATTTGAGATAATTTCTAAGATTCTGATAACTTTATTGATGAATCAGGTCCCGCTGGTGTAATATGGAACCTGGATTATAAATCATTTCCATATAAGGTGCATATAACAAATATTCATCAGGCATAAGAAAAAGGTGATAACGGTTAGAAAAATCCCGAATTGCTTAAAAAAAGCTTATTTTTTGGGCTATATCTTTAGTTATATAATTTAAGTTGGTATAAAATGGCCGAAGTATCAAATGTGTAGAGATGTTCAATAAAAAGTACAAAGTTGGTTTTGGTTCTTTTTTCCTAAATTTCGGTACCTATGACAGACTTGTATGGGGGACTTTCTTACTGATTTTACAATGTGTCAAACAGGTAATATCAGAAAGCAGTACTAGACAGGTTCTTTATGCGTTTTCTGCATTTAAGGCGAGGGGTTAATAGAAAGATTCATTTCATGCGATTGTTTTATGGGGAGAGGTAGATTTCTATCAATTATTGGGCACGATCGCAAATGAATAACGGCAGTGATTCACCAGGACCCGGTATGGAAGAATTCAACGAACTGCAACGTCAGTTTGAAGAGCTTTCGGCGGCCCATGATGCCTTATTGGGTTATTTGTCTCGCAAAGACCCTTCATTTGCTAAGGGTATCAGATCAGTGGGTGAGGACCATGTGCTGGATGGCAAAGATAATGATTCCGTAATGGCCATGAAAGTCGTTGCTTTTCTTAACGCCAGACACTACATGGTATTTGCCGGTAATAAGGGCAAGACACATGGGCATTCCTGGCAATTGCAGGCTGAAGCCGATGTTCATATCGCGGGCGAATCCTTTGTGAAATTCGAAGATGTAGACAAACATATCAATATTCTTCTGGCCCCATACCAGAGAACGGTTTTGAATGATGTCCCACCCTTTACTGAGGTAGAACCTCTGACTGAAAACATAGCTGTCCACTTCTTCAATTGCCTTTACGATGATCTTGGAGCGATCGGCGTCGATCTGGTCAAGTTGACAGTATGGGAAAACCCTACCAAGGGTATTGAGATTACCAGCAAGATCCCTAATTTCTTTAGTAGCGATTCGTCGTCTCCTGTACCAGCTGCTAATCTTTCTGTTGTAAAAGGTTTGGCCTCCGATGAGGTTGCGGCAAGCCAGGAAGATGAGGCCCCTTCAGTTTATAGTCCACAGTTACAGGCTGATCTTGAGCAAGAGAGCAACTCAATAGAAATGGATGAAGAAAACGATAACATATTGACGCTGGAGTCAGCAGTTACAGAAATGAATGGCTTTAGTAATGATGACGTAACCCAGTTGGAACTGAAGGACCCCGAAGATGCTTTCGAAAACGAGCCTGAAGATGAACCGGTCAATATGAATGCTGATAAACGAACTAGGAAAACAGGCTTTTTTCATATATCCCAGCCGCCTAATCATGAGGATCATAACTACTGCTGGTGGCAGATACTTCTTTCAATTCTTATTATTACAGGAGTTGCTATCTGGGCTTATTGGCCGGTACTGTCAGCACCGCCTTCTCTTTCTTATCCATATGGTTCCGATGCATGGTGTCATTTATTGAAAGCTCAATTTCTTTCCCAAGAGATACTTAAGGGAAACTGGTACCCTCAGTATTTCCCCTATTGGCATAATGGGGTGGAACCTTTCCGCTATTGGGCACCTCTATCTTATCTTTGTATAGCTTTACTTAATTTAGTAACAAACAATATTTTTGTTGCTGCTAACTACTACTTGTTTATCTGTGCACTTTTCGGTGGCATTTCCTGGCTGATATTTAGAAAGAGAATAGGTTTGATCGCTGCCCTTTTTGGAGGGATAATATGGGTACTTTGGATCGATAATTTGAGTGTCAGCTTTCTTTCGGGTAACTATCCCAGGGTTTTCACCGTAATGATTCTGCCTTTGCTTGTAGAATACTTCTTAAGAATTTTGGATAGAAAACTAACATTGTCAAGCATAATTATGACCATCTTATTAATTCATATTGTTGTTCTTTGCCATGCTATGATGGCTGCTGTTTTTTGCGTGTCTTTGATGATTTCGGCTATTTTCCTCGTACTATGGAGTGACATCAGTCTAAGGAGATTGTTTATTGCTGGTGGATCCTTGATTTTAGGCCTGTTAACTTCGGTATGGTGGTTATTACCATCTTTAACTGGCGGAGGATCAGGATTCAGCGAAGAAGCAACGGCAGGGGCAGTTTATTTTGTACCAATTACAACTGCCTTCAATCCCAGTTTAAGGTTGTCAGATTATTACGGATTGAGTCTTTTGATTCTTATAGCTGTTTTCATTTTTACCTGGCGGCATCGCCCCAATTGGGCAAAAAGCCTTTTCATAACGGCTGTTATTATGTTGGTAATTTCATTACCTCAATTAAGTCCTATCCAAAGTATATTGCCTTTGCATAATTTGCTTTGGCCTATAAGGTTCTCAACCTTCTGGTCACTTGTCTTGATCTTATCTGCTTTAGCTTTTAATAAAGAAAGCATTCCATTATTCGGCTTTAAAAGGTTTATCCCGAAACCAATAATTGTGTCAATAATAGTAGTCGTTTTATTATTTGACAGTTTCTTCTCGCTTAAAGCACTTGTGCATTCTACTGAAGCACCTAACAATTTGCAGCCTATCACTGAGAGTATTAAACAACATTCGGGGTGGAGGGTTGCTACGCTTGATTTAAGTTCTTTGGGTTCTTCCCCTTCCTATTATTTATCCTCAGATGCAAATCGTGAACAAGTTTTTGGATGGGCTTGGCAAGGTGCCAAGACGGCTCAAAATGTCATGCTGCTAAATACTGCTATAGAAAATCAATGGTATCCATATTTGTTTCAAAGACTGAATTATCTTGGAGCAACGGATCTTATGGTTTTACAAAGCCTTATTAAAAGCAATCAGGAATTTGAAGTTGCTGCCAAGAATGCGGGGTTTTCAAAAGTGTTATCGCAAGATGGCATTGCTTATTGGCATGGACTAGATACGCGCTATCTTGTAATTCCCAGGACTGAAGGATTAGCCATTGGCAAGTATGCAAGTATATATAGCTTGCAGTTTCCGGGAATCGAGATAGGCAAGTCATTTAGTATTGATGATTATAAGATTAATGATCTAAAGAAGTTTAGATTCTTGATTTTAACTGGTGCCCAATTTTCTTTGAGGGACAAGGCCGAAAAATTGATCGTAGATTACGCAACATTGGGAGGTAAGGTAGTAATAGATTTAACTGGTTTTCCAAATGACGTCGCGGCCAGGCAACCGAAGTTTTTAGGTGTCTATGGAGAACCAATTACTCTTGGGAATAGCTTGCAAATCTACTCAGGGCAAGATGTTATATCATTGGAGCCTTTTGCCAATGACGGATGGAAGTGCGTGGCTCCTCAACCGCTTGATTCAACCATGATATCATTCAGCCATTACGGAAATAACGCAGCGCTTTTGGGAACGAAAAAAGTAGGTAAAGCAAATATCTACTTTTTAGGTGGTAATTTAGCCTATCATTCGTTTTTAACACATGACCCTGCTGCTAAAAAAATATTAACGAAGCTATTGGGAACTACACAAAATTACCAGCAACCTGGCTTAATTCCATTGAATAACGTTAGACAAATCAAGAATGGATGGTCTGTTAGTTATGAATGTAGGGACAAAAAAGTTGCTGCACTTCTGCCCTTTGCAGCCTTAGATGGTATTAAAGTCAAGATAGACGGCCATAATAGGCCTTTTCATTGTTATGAAAATTTAATAGCCATTGATTTGCCTGGAGGGCATCATTCAGTAGAGATTATTCTTACTAAGGCACCAATATATATATGGGCTAGTTATTTTTCGTTCATATTGGTGCTGATTATTTTAGTAGTAAGTTGCCGGTTGCAATATAAAAATAGAATTAGTAGGGTAAGCGCTGCTAGCTAAAGAGGTTGTTTTAAGGGGGGAGTTTTAGAAATTGAAGATCAATAGCAATATAGCTGTAGTAGTTCCTGCTTTTCAAGTTGCTAAAAACATAACACAAGTTTTAGAGGACATGCCAGATTATATTCAATGGATAATTATAGTAGATGATTGCAGCAGCGATGGAACCTACGAATCAGTTACAGCAAAAGAAGATCCCAGAGTTTGCCTAATAAGACATTCGGAAAATCAAGGTGTAGGGGGAGCCGTGCTAAGCGGTTATAACATGGCTTTGACACTTGGGGCCGATATTGTGGTGAAAATGGATGGTGATGGTCAAATGGATCCACAATATTTGCCATTATTACTTCAACCAATCATTGACGGCGAAGCAGATTATGTAAAAGGAAATAGGTTCTTACATTCAGAGGATTTGGCCCAAATGCCTTGGATAAGAAGAATAGGCAATAACGGACTATCTTTTTGGTGCAAACTCACTTCCGGCTATTGGTCGGTTTTCGACCCAACCAATGGTTATACTGCAATTCATTCGAGCATTATCCCTTTACTTGACAACCAATATATAGACAAACGATATTTTTTTGAGATCAGCATGCTTATAGAGTTAGGTTTGATCAGGGCTGTGGTAAAGGATGTATACATTCCAGCATACTATGGAAATGAGGTTAGTTCTCTATCACCTATCCATTCTCTGTTTTCATTTCCATGGAAACTGAGAAAAGGGTTTTTTCGACGCATGAAAATTCAGTACTTTATTCGGGATGTAGGCGTTTTTTCGGTTTTCTTGGTTATCGGTCTGTTGATGAGCAGTTTTGGCTTTATATGGGGTATTGTTAACTGGTTTAAATCTGTATCCATGGGTGTTTCAACATCAACAGGAACCGTAATGATAGCAGTACTCCCGTTATTGCTGGGGATACAGTTTATACTGCAGGCATTGCTTATAGATATCAATAACGCACCTGCAACACCTGTATTTTTATATAAACAAAAGTTGTTAGCCGTTTCCAAGAAGCTCGACCCTAAATACCTATCTGGTTAGAAATTTAAGGTTAATGTAAAGAAATAGCATAAATAGTGAGGAGTTAGAGAAAATGGCATGGAAAGCTTTGTTGGGTGCTGTTATATGTTCAGTACTAGTTGTTATTGGGCAGATAATGTGGAAAGTAAGTCTTAATAATATGGGCGGTTCTCCCGGAGATATTTTAAAGTTTTCTGTCTTCAAGCAGCTGTTTTTTTCACCAGTTTTTATTGGAGGAACAATCCTTTTTGTTGTCTCCACTTGTATATGGATAGCACTATTGAGCACCTACCGCCTGAGTTATGTTTATCCTTTATTGAGCATGACCTATGTTTTAACGATATTGTTTTCATGGCTATTCCTGGGAGAATCAGTCCCTATCACTAGATGGGCCGGAGCCGTGGTTATTTGTCTAGGAATTTTTCTAGTTTATTTTGAAAAATGATTCAGTTTCAATAAATGTAATCTGTATCGAATAGAGGGGATGGGTTTACTTAATGAAGGTTTTGTTAATAAATGCGCCTTATATAGATATTTATGGCCCAATAAAGAAAGCGGCTGGCACATATTTCCCATTAGGCATTGGATATATAGCTTCTTATATCAGGCAGTTTGATATCAGTGTCAAACTGGTTGATCCTCAGGCTCAACATCTGGATGATAAAGATATTACCGATATCATAAAGGAAGAGCAATTTGACTTAATTGGTATTAGCTCCGCAACTCCGGAATTCTACAACGCAGTCAATATTGCCAAGTTAACAAGGGATAATTCTCCCCAAACGTCGATAATACTTGGGGGCTGTCATGCTTCAGCCATGCCTGAAGGTATTTTAGAGGAGTACCATGAGTTATTCGACTTTATATGTATTGGTGAAGGTGAAATAACTGTACTAGAAGTATGCAAGCTGCTCGGGGGCGAATTGCCTGACAAACGCCAAATAAGGGGAATAGCTTTTTGGGATAAAGAAACCGCACAAACTGTTAGAACAGAAGCAAGAGAATACATAACTGATCTCGATATGCTTCCATATCCAGCCAGGGACTTGGTTGATATGAGTCTATACCACGCTCATGCACACAATGCCAGAAGCAACAATACCTTTCAAATAATAACCAGCAGGGGATGTCCTTTTCAATGTACCTTCTGTGCTTCGGGGTTGACGCTCGGGAAAAAGTATAGGATGCACAGCCCTGAATACATTGTCTCAGAGATTGAGTTCTTGATGGAGCAGTATGGTGCCAGGCACTTTTTGATCCAGGATGACACATTTACTATAAACAAGGCGCGCTTGAAGAAAACTTGCGAAATGATAATTTCCAAGGGACTAGATATTGAATGGTTCTGTTTTTCTCAGGTTAGTGTAGTGGATAAAGAAACGCTTGAATTAATGAAGCGAGCGGGCTGTTATAGTATTGGATTTGGAGTGGAATCAGCTGATGAAACTGTATTGAGTAATATATGCAAGAGTATAAAGCCTGCGCAAGCCGAAAATGCGATAAAAATGGCCAATTCATTAGGGTATAAAACCCAGGCTTTTTTTATTTTCGGCAATGAAGGCGATAGTAAGGAAACAATAAATAAGACTATAAGATTCGCACTCAGAAGCAATCCTACCTTAGCGTTTTTTAACATATTAGTCCCCTATCCAGGTACAGAGGTATTCAGAAAATTCATGTCAGAGCAGCCCATACAGGAAATCCATTGGTCAGATTTTGTAGCTATAGGGGTTAACCCGGTAGGAAATATTGGGGAATTATCTAAACGGAACTTACAGCTATTGGTGCTCAAAGCTAATTTACTTTTTTACGGGCGGCCGACGCAAATTATTAGAATTATTAAAACAATAAAAACAAAATTCGAATTTACTGAGTATTTTCGGGGTAGTATCGGGTTGTTCTTACAGATGATCAGTTGGTTCCGAGGCAAATAAAGCTAAGAGCTGTTCGGGAGGGATTCTGTGCGAAAACAGTTTTGTTCAATTATTCTTTTGGTATTTTTACAAATGGTAATTGTTACCCCCGCATTTGCAGCCAACCAAATAACCCTGGACGGCAGTTTTAACGACTGGTCCGGGCAAGCATATTTGTACGATTCTCTGAACGGATTATTTTTAAGTGATGATATCAATTACTTTTATTGGGCTACCAACGAGGGGGAGTCTAATCTCTATTTTATGATCCAGCGCTGGAGCTGGGGATCCTGGTTTGATTGGATTCCCGCTACGCTCTATGTGCATTTAGATATCAACGCTAATGGCTCATATTCGGATACTACGGACCGTTATATCCGTGTCGATTATGACCCCTCTGATGGATCCTCGGATGTCACCGTTTACACGGGAAAAGGTAAATACGTAAATAGTTACTCAGGGAATTGGGGACAGACATCATATTCCGGGACTGGTAATAAGGTAGAGTTTAAGGCATCGATGAGTGATCTCGGCATGTACCCCGCCCAATCTATCATCATGTATGCGAGCAGTTCATCTGATAGTACATCAAGTGTTCAGTGGTCACCAATCCCGATTATGCCTATCTGGCTATTGATAACTATTTTTGGGGTCGGTCTGACCGGCGCGTTGATCATGTTCAAAAAGAGAAGAGCGGTAAGTGAGACCTCATAATTTGCTGTTTTAAATCCAGAACATCACCAGATTATTGATTTAAGCCCTAGCTTTATCAATAGGGGATTTGTCCAGAACAAGTTTGAGGATGATAGGAGGATACATGAAAGTTAGATTGAAAAATCAGATCATCCTATGCTTGATCATATTTGTCTTTGGTTTACCCCGGACGGTCCTTGCTGGTTCACCTATTACCCTTGACGGTAATTTTGATGACTGGATCGGACAGCCGAGTATGGCGGATCCGGCTGAAGGTTCCGACTGGGACAGTGATGATATAGTCAAATTCAGCTGGGCTACCAACGATAACGAAGAGATGCTCTACTTCATGATCGAGCGGAACAAGACCGACTGGTGCGATATGCCGGCTACCTATTATGTTTATTTTGATATCAATAACAATGGCAATTACAGGGATAACCATGATCGTTACGTTGAAGTTGATTATGATCCATGGGACGGATCAGTAAATGTTAATGTCTATGATCGGAAGGGCAGAAGATTAAGCAGTTATGGCGGGACCTGGGGAGAATCATCCTCGAGGGTGGGGTATAAGGCAGAGTTTCGTGTGCCTATGAATACTTTGGGAATAATTCCTCCATCACAAACGATTCGCATGTATGCCTTAAGTTGGTTCTCTGAAGATAGGGTTCCTAACTCAGGAGATATTCAGTGGTCGCCTATCCCGATTATGCCTAACTGGTTACTGGCAGCCATTTTTGTTGCTGGTTTAGTGGGAGCAATTATCATCATTAGGAAGAGACGAACGGTATGCTAGATTATATCATTGCCATTGTTATATGGGCAGGCGTAACTTATTATCTGTTTAAAAACAGGATATGGATTTTCTATTATATCTGGGCTGCGGTAGGTATGACTATAATCGCGATCCTGCTCTTGCGTGGCTCTCCGGTGGAGTATGCTATTGAACAGTGGACGGGTTTGATCCTTCATTATAGCCTGGGTTGGATCGGTATCAAGACCATGGTCTTCGACAAGTCTCCGGGTACCGTGCTGGTCCTGTTGGCCCTGGAGAACAGCTGGACCTGCATAGACATAGATATCGAGTGCTCCGGATTACTGGAATCTTGTGTTCTTCTGGGATTGCTTTTATTTTTTCCGGTGGGAACCCATCGGACTAAGGCCACTCAGGCAACAATCGGGCTGGTCTCTCTCTATGCCATAAATCTGATCCGGCTTTATACGGTGGTTGCCATAATAAACATATGGGGCAGGGATGCCATGTATATAGCCCATACCCTTATCGGGCGACTGGTGTTCTTTATTCTGGCGGTAATCGTTTACTGGTACTTATTTACCCGACCATCGCTGGGGAATGTAAGAAGGAAGGATAAGCATGCTTGAACTATTTGCGGAAAGAACCCTGGCTTTTCTTTTGTTCTGGGGGATCTGGATGCTGGCTCCGCTGGCTATAGACGTTACTATGGCTATCGCATTTATTGGCATAGTCTTCCTGTTTCCCGAAGCCAAGGAGAGAGAGCAATTCGATTCGCTGGGTTTTCTGCCATATGTATCTATCGTGGTGCCTGTACATAATTCAAGTGGCAGCTTATATAAGTGCCTGAAGTCTATAATTGACCAGAAGTATCCCACCGAACGGATGCAGGTGATCTGCGTAAATAATGGCAGTGTTGACAACAGTTTTGAGATATTCAGCCAGTTTCAGAATGATTATCCCGGGCTCAACCTGAATTGGATCACCATGGACCGGGCCGGGAAATCAATTGCATTAAATGCTGGTATCTACATGATCAAAGGTGATTATGTCATAAATGTGGATTCCGATGCATGGATGGAGGAAAATGCCGTTTATCGAATGGTGCAGACCTTCGAGCATGACCCGTCGTTGGCTGCTGCTACCGGCGCTATTCATATAGACAAAGAGCTGGGTGAGAGAACCCGTTTAATGGACATTATTCATTACTGTGAGGAAATCGAATACCTGGTGGCATTTAATGTAGGACGTCGCTATCAGAGCGTGACTAATAACCTGTTTACGCTGGCCGGAGCATTTTCGGCTTTTCGGCGGGATGTTATCCTTAATTCCCTGATGTATTCGGAGCGGACTGTTTCGGAGGACACGGACCTTACTTTCCAGATCCGGCACCGCACCCGCATACATAAAGCCAGGATGGCTTGCGTTTCCTCTGCTATTGCCTATGTTGAGCCGGTCTGCACCATTAATAAACTTTATTCGCAGAGGGTACGCTGGCAGAGGGGGCAAATCGAAGTTACTGCCATGCATTCCGGTATCCTGGGAAAATTGGGCGGCGGCATGGGGAGTTTCAGCGGGCGAATGATCATGGTGGACCATACTCTGGCCTTTTCGCGCCTGACTTGGACATTTCTGATACCCTTCCTCTACTTTTTGGGTTATCCTGTTAATCTGGTCTTTGCTGCCTTTGCCGGATTGTATTTCTGCTATCTATTTTTGGATTTCCTCTATTTTGTGGTAGCGGTCAAGGAAAGCTCCGGAAACTATCGGCAAAAGATAAAGAAAACCTGGTGGGTCATTTTCTTTTTGCCGATATTTCGCTTCTTTACTTACTGGTTCCGTTTTTCCGGAATACTGCTTACCATGGTCGAGCCGGCAGCCTGGAAGGTGGAAAATCCAGTTGAACAACTCAAAACTGCCTTGAACCGCAGTGCCCGCAACCTAAAATTAACGATGAAAAAGGTATTCACTAATTAATAATAAATGATCAAAAAAGAACGCCAGGATGAGATGATCATCATCCTGGCGTTATCTTTTTTAGTTAAGATCCAGTTTGCCAGTTAGTCTAAGGCTGCTCCAGGCATTGGCCTGTATCTGGCTTGGAGAAAGGGTAAACAGGTTATTGCCGATGTAAATGATCCTTTCGATATTTTTATCCGAATCATACCAGCTGTCACCGGCTTTTAGTAATTCCTCCTGACTAACATGAGTTATACGGCCCTTGAACTGAAGCCCCTTTTGCAGATCGATCTGGTAGATGTAGGCCCCCTGGAACTCAAAGGAGCCGTAGGCAGGCCAGTTTGAAATATCCTTCCCTTTGTCGCTTTCCCGTATCTTCATCACCGTGACCGGGAAAGCAAGCAGTTTCTTCTCACGGGAGTAGAGCAGGGCCTTGTGGTTGTAGAGAAGTTCAGAGTCTGTACCCCGGTCTCCGATGATCACCTTAGACATTTCCTTTGGATTATTTACGTCGGTGACATCAAAAACAGCTACCTTGAGACCCTGGTAAAAGGCCATGGAATCCCGGCCGTTATCTATCTTGGTCTCGATAGTATCTTTGCCGAAACCGATGATATGGTTTTCATCATAGGGATGGAGATAATCGCTGTAGCCGGGGATTTTCAATTTGCCTAAAATATAGGGCTTTGCTGGATTCTTCAGACTTATTACGAAGAAGGGATCGACCTTTTTAAAGGTCACCATATAAGCCCGGTCCCCCATGAAACGGGTAGAATAGATCTTCTCGCCCGGGGCGATATCTTCCAGTCTTCCCACCAGCTTCATATCAGAGTTGAGTACATAGACGTTGTTCTTAGAGATGTTCGATCCGGTTCCCCAAACCTCACCTGTGGTGGTAGCTATCCGGAAGTAGCCCTTGTCTTCATCCATGGAGAACTGGTTGAGTATAGTCCCGGGGACCTCACCCTTGCCGCTGTAGGCAATACCGGATGCTTTCAAGGAAAACTTGTAGAGAGTTGTGAGCTGCTGGGAGCTGGCAGCTGAATCTTTCACCAGGGGACGAACCACTTGCTGGTAGGTGCTGGCAGCAATGTACAAATTGCCGGTGGAAGCGTAAATGTTTTCAGCGTTTCCTAAATAGGTCTCTACCTGGGCCTTCTGCCCGGTGTTGGCGGTATTTATCGCCGCTATATTGATAAAAGCCGGGTAGATATGATCAGGGAAATAACGTAATTGGTTATAGCCGATGCTGATCGGCTGCGAACCTGCTGCCGTATCTTTATAATAAGGGATCATTATGTCGTCACTATTGGCATAGTAGATATTTTCGTTACTGATCAGGTAGAGAGTATCGCCGATTTTGCGCGAGGAGACATAACTGCCCTCGATTTCTAGCTCCCGGATCTTCTTAAGCTGGCTTTTGTTCTGAATATCATAGACCAGTGCCCGGGTGCTCTGGCGATTGTAATAAACAGGGGGGCATTTTGCCTGAACACCAGAGGCCTGATAGCAGGGACCGGGGATGTTGATATAGGTATGACCGATCACGACTAGTTTGGTTTTATCGATATATATTTCCTGGGGGGCAAAATCGTTTTCATTGAATTCGAGTTTTGAAAGTACCTGCATTTTGGCGGGATTCTGGGCGCTGATGATCAGGATGCGGTTGCGATTCACCTGGTAGATGTAATTGCCGTCAGTTTTTATCACGTCGGCTTCATCCACACCCTCTACCTGGGTATTGGTTTTGGAATATTCATCAGCTTTGGCATTGTTTACAGCACCCGCAGCGTCTACAGCCGGTGCAGCGGTTTTCGACTTCTGCATTGTTGTCGGCATGGCATCTTCGGCCATATACATTCTCGGATAGTAATTGCCGGATTGCTTCAAAAGCTCGACGAGTTTTTCTCTGGAGCCGACCACCGGCAAAGGATTTACCGTCGTGGCGGCCAGGACCTTTGGCTCATCCTGCTGGCGGTATCCACCCCAGCCGACCATCAGGGCAAAGAGCAGCAGGGCTATGAGCAGTGAATGCATCCCACCTCTTTTATACACGATTATCCCCCTTTAATTCCTCATTTACCTGTTTTACGCATCACGTCCAGGTAATCTTTCATAAAACGGTAATAGCAGGAGGCAATAATATTGTTTCTGTATCCGCACCTTTTCTTTTTCGACCGTTTAATAATTCTTCCACTAGTTGACCAGGGCTTTCTGACAAAAGCAAGGGGAACGGTCTGTTATGCTATTGTTTGAAACGGCATAACAAAAACGTTCCCCTGTGTTCAATAGATAACGTTATTAAGCTGATCAGCCGCCGCCGATGGGATCGGAGTCACTGAAAACACCAGGAACCAGGCAGTTGTCGCCATCTTTTTTCGGACATCCGTTACCTCCGGTGCCCTGGTTTTTCTGGTTATTCTGCTTTAAGGCCTCGCCTTTATCACTTTTTTTGTTTTTTACCAACTTACTGCCTCCTTCAAGATTTTCGTTGGTAATAGTATCAATAATATTTATTGTTTTATTCTGAACAAGAGCTTGAGAAAGATATTGGAAGGTTTTCCCCCATCAAAATAGAATTATTTTTCATATCGATAAATTAGGGGAGAGAAGTATGCGCAGGTGGTTGGCAGTATTCCTGGTCCTGGCGGTCTTAGCCCTGGGGATAGTTGGCTGTGGGGAAAGCCAGCGTATCCAGAAAAATGATTTTGATCAAAACACAACGAACCAGGCCGAGCCGGCAATAAGTAATGAGCCAACTGACGATCCTGGTAGTCTGCAAGTTCATTTTATCGATGTGGGACAGGGAGATGCCATACTGGTTGTTGCTCCGGGAGGGCAGGCTATGCTGGTTGATGGCGGAGATGGTGAGTACGGTCAGACGGTGGTCGATTATCTGAATTCCCAGGGGATTAAGAGACTGGCCGTGTTGGTGGCAACCCATCCCCATGCCGACCATACCGGTGGGTTGCCCGCAGTATTGGATCGTTTCCCGGTAGACAGGGTTTATATGCCGCGGGTAACCAATAATACCGATCAGTTTGCAGGATTTCTGACTGCTATTAAAAGGCAGGGACTCAAAATAAATACCGCTCGGGCAGGGATTAAGATCCCCTTTCCAGGTGCTGAGGCTGTTTTTTTGGCTCCCAATAGCCAGGGATACGAGAACCTGAACGACTACGGTGCAGTGATCAAGATCAGCTATATCAAGACTTCATTTTTGCTGACCGGCGATGCCAGTGAGGTTTCTGAAGGGGAAATGCTGGCATCCGGTATGGCCTTAAAATGCAATGTATTAAAGGTCGGACATCATGGCAGCAGTTCTGCAACCATCCCGGAATTTGTGCAGGCGGTATCTCCTCAATATGCCGTTATCATGTGCGGGGCTGGCAATGATTATGGCCATCCGCACCGAGAGACACTAGAGGCCATTTCCCAGGTCGGGGCAAAGGTTTACCGGACTGATCTTGCCGGAAATATTGTCATGGAATCGGATGGAGATGAGATAGAAGTAACAACCTTTAAATATGAGCCGGAGAAAGCCAGAATTGTCACTGAGGTACCTGGTCATGTCGTTGCAGGAGGTCCGGCCCATTTTTATATAGGTAACCGGAATTCACATAAATTTCACCGCCCTGACTGCACATCTCTTCCCAAGGAAGCTAACAGGATAATTTTCAACAGCAGAGAAATGGCAATCAAAGTAGGATATGAACCGTGCGGGCGCTGCCTGCCTTAAGGGGGAATAAGATTGAAAGCAGTGATCGATCGTTTTGAAGGCAGATATGCAGTGGTCGAGATGGCAGGCAGCATGCACAATGTCCCCAAAGAAGAATTGCCGCCTGGAGTAAAGGAGGGCGACGTTCTTTGTTTCAAAGATGGGAGATGGACAATGCTGCCCGGGGTTACCGCCGAAGAAAAAAGGAAGATCGATAAGCTGGCCCAAGACCTGTGGGGAGATTAAATTCAAAATTAAAAGGCCTTTTTCATAAAGTGCCTACTTCCGGAAACAATAATAAACAACTGTAATCGTGGAAGGAGGTACTGTTATGGACCAGCGGCACTTGAGCCTGCTGATTTTCAGCGGAGAGTATGATAAGGCCCTGGCGGCTTTTATCCTCGCCAACAGCGCCAGAGAGATGGATATGAGCGTTACAATGTTTTTTGCATTTTGGGGGCTGACCATGCTGCGCGACCCCAACAAGATGAGCCTGGAGGACAAGACCCTCTATGAGAAGATGTTTTCCGTGATGACCCCGGCTGGAGCCCGCGAATTGCCTTTATCCAACATGAACATGGCCGGATTGGGCAAGGGTATGCTGGTGGAGATGATGAAGGAGAGCGATGCGCCTGCTCTGGTGGATTTTGTCAAAGGTGCTCGCCACAAAGGGGTCAACTTCAAGGCCTGTCGGCTTTCCATGGAGGTCATGGGGCTGAAACCCGAAGAACTCCTGCCCGAGGTCGAGGTAGTCGATGCTACAAACTACCTGGAAGATGCGATGCAGGCTAATATCCAACTCTTTATCTGATGGCCGGGTGGGAACCTTTATTATATCCCAGTGTTATGGAACCCGGTGTCTCCGGTAGCAAAAAAGACCGGGGCTCATAGTATATATTAAATGTGTACTGTGGGTGGGGGATGACATTGGGACAGGCAGGGTTTTATGTCCGGGATTTCCGGCGTCAGGTCGTTGGGATCAAGCAGAAGGTCCCGTCGATCAAAGACCGGCGGGTAAGCTATATAAACTTTGATAATGCTGCCAGTACCCCGGCCTTGCAGCCAGTTGTAAATAACTTGAACCACCATCTCAAATGGTACTCCGGTGTGCACCGGGGAACCGGCTACAAATCTCTGGTTTCGACCGGGGAATACAACCTAAGTCGCGAGGTGGTAGCAGATTTTGTTAAGGCAGACCTTGACCGTGACGTGGTCATATTCCTGAAGAACACCACCGAGGCCATCAACAAGTTGTCTTACCGTATCGAACTCAAACCGGGAGACCAGGTCCTGGTCACTGCCATGGAGCATCATTCCAATGATCTTCCCTGGCGGAACCGGGCCCGTGTCAATTATGCCGGTTTGGACGAGAAAGGCCGGTTGGATCTGGCCGATTTGGAGGAGAAACTTAAGCGAAGCTACCCGCGTACCAGATTGGTGGGGGTTTGCGGAGCATCCAATGTTACCGGGCATCTCAACGATATTCATCGCATTGCTGCTTTGGCTCACGAATACCGTGCCCGCATACTGGTAGACGGGGCTCAACTGGTGCCCCACCACCCCATTGACATGAAGCCGGCCTCTGATCCAGAACATATCGATTATCTGGCCTTTTCCGGTCACAAGATCTATGCTCCTTATGGCACCGGGGTGCTGATCGGTCCCCGGGATACCTTTGAGCAAGGCATGCCCGAATACTCAGGCGGCGGTACCATCCGTGCCGTGCATAGGGAGGCTGTCTACTGGGCTGACCCACCGGAAAAGGAGGAGGCAGGCTCACCTAATGTACTGGGAGTACTTGGCCTGGCTGACACTTTAACATTTCTGCAGAAGATAGACATGAGTCAAATGGCGGCCTATGAGGAGAGCCTTACCGAATATGCCATCAACAGGTTGCATGAGATCCGTGGCCTTTCTGTTTACGGAGATGGTCCCCGGGTGGCGGTAATTAGTTTTAATTTGGCTGGTATGCCCCACAGCCTGGTCGGGGCTATTCTATGCTACGAAGCAGGTATCGGGGTGCGTACGGGATGCTTCTGCGCGCAGCCTTATGTGCGGCATCTGATGGGCGAACAGGAACAGTTTTTTGAGTGTTTTAAGAGCGGGGGCAACTGTCTGGAGCCCATGCCGGGGATGGTCAGGGTCAGCCTGGCGGCATATAATACCCGGGCAGAAATAGACCACCTGGTTGGATGGTTAAAAAGAATAAGCGATAATCGGCAGGAATTCATCCGCCGTTACCGCTATGATGCACTTAATGATGAATACTTGCCCCGGGGTATAGATGTTCAACAACCTGCTGCAAGAAGGGTATAGCCAGAGCATTTGCTATATACGGATCACCGGGGCCTGTTGTTTCCATTATGCCCGGTTCTGCCTTCATCTTCCCAGGGGTCGGAGCGATCTTCCAGCCAGGAACACAATACCGGAAAGATATTATCGCGGGCAGTGGCTCCCAATACCAGACCGCCATGACCAACCGGAAAT
>JBLMZJ010000153.1:0-6437 GCA_050258735.1 Deltaproteobacteria bacterium
TGAGTCCTGCCTTGGCGCGGGATTCTCCGCCTTCCAGCCAGCCCGGAGTGGTTATGAAATCTACCTTTTCCGGAAAACGATCCGGGGTCATCAGGCCGACCAGTACCGAGTTTTCAGTCAGGGACCCGATATCATTGCCGCCGCCGCTGCCGGGCAAGATGGCTTTGAGTCCCTCTCCATATGCACCGATGACTGAGGTATTTACATTGCCATACATGTCTATCTGTGCACCGCCCTGAAAAGCGATGTCCACATAGCCGCCTGCGCTTTGCCCGAATGAAATGGCCATTTCCATGCTCATCGGTGATTTGCGGTAGGTAAAAGGACAGCCGACCGACCAGGGCATATCCCCGGCAATAGGATCCTGTCCGCCGCTCTCATACACCAAGGTGATATTGGGAGCATGGGTCAGTTTCGCCAGCATAGCTCCTACCATGGGCAGCCCGGTACCTACATAAACGATCTGGTCGTCTTTGATCTCCATGGAGATATTATAGGCCAACATTTCCAAGGGATTGGCTGGTGCCACGTTGCTCATATTATCCCTCCTTCTTCCTAATCCCGTTTGGGAATGACTTCCTGGTAGGCAAAGCTGACCTGGGAGTCATCGATCGTGGCCTGGGCAGCTTCCATCAGTCGCCTGGCATGGTCCAAAAAGCGTATCCCGCCTAATTTATCGATGAAATCATATTGGTCTCTGGAGTCTCTGACCCAATATTGGAAGAAGTCTTCCACTGCCTGTTGGCTGGGAGTACAGATACGTACCAGCCATTCCCACCATTCACGTGCCCAGTAGTAATGTCCGGGACAGCATCCGGGCAGCGCACCGTAGGGCAGATCCACGACCGCATCTACATACCAGAAGGGAATAGAAGCATCGCCGGCATCCCTGATCGTCATTTCCGGTACGATACGTTCCGCTGTTAAGATAACCTTGCGGCTGGCAGCCGCGAGGGCGATGTCATTTATGGCCGGCCCCTCGATAACTGCATTGCCGAATCGATCAGCTCTTTGCACATGAATGAAGCATACATCCGGGAAAAGTGCCGGGATAAGACAAACTGGATCTTCTTTTTTATTCAGGGGGTTGTCTATCACCTTCACATAGGGATTTTGTTTGAGCATGTCGGAACCGAGCAGCTGTTTGGAGGCAACAAACGGCGTACCCAACTGGGCAGCCTTAAAGCCCAAAGCCATGGCTCCATGACTCCATATAGAAGCTATCTCTGCCATGCCGGTCTTAATGACCCGGGCAAAGTTTTTGTCGTTTCCGCGCATCTCAACGCCGATATAGGAAAGGTGGATCGCCTTCACCAGGCCAAGCGACATAAGGTATGAGGTATTGGACATAGGGGACCCAATACTCACCAGATTCTGTTTGTTCTGGCGTATGATTTCGAAATATGCCTGCAGGGGAGCTCTCACATAGGCGAATCCAGTCTCAGCCAGTATATCGCCGTCTTGAACATATTGACCTACCGCCTCACTTAAGGACATCCTCTTGTCTTTCTTGGCACGGTCTTTGTTGAGATGGAATTCACGGGCGCCCTTAAAATCAACCAGACGATTGAATTGATCGTCAGTTAAATAGCGATATCCCATTGATCTGGCCTCCTTCTATAATTTATATAACCAGCATTGCCAGAGCCATTATAGACATAATCACCCCCTCGAGAACATCTAATGGTCTCTAATTGCCAATTCTGCGATCAATGTTGGAATCCGCCGAATAAAACTTCATTATAGTTGTTTTTCTGGTTATTACCCTTAACCGTGGGCCTGCCCTCTCTATCTTGGTCAGTCCCTTCAATCTGTACCGGACCGGAGTAAAACCTGCGGATATGCCAACTCCACAGAATACGAAGCCGTATATTAAGTTTGCTGATAATATTATATATGATAATTTTATAGCCCGTAAATAGTTACAATTTACAAGAGAAAACGGCAGGATATGATAAGCTGGACAACGTCCATACTCTGATGAAAATATTATTTAAAGATCGGTGAAGAGTCCGGCATAATAATCATTAAGGATGCTCAATCCGTAAGTCTTATCACCCGCCCACCTGCCAGTCAGATCGACCCAACACGGAGCACAGCCGCGTGCCGGACAAACAAATCGTGGATCTACCAGGGTTTTACCGGCGGGCAAAGGATCCTTTACTGCATAAGCATAAAGATGCTGGATATGGGCTTCAACTCCGGTAGCCGGAGTGTCAAAAACGGGTCCATAAACACCAGGCTGGTAACTGACCTTCGCAGGGTCGGCTCCCCGCAAATCTTCGTTTCCCGTAGCCACTATACCGGTAACTCCCAATCCGCAAAAATTGTTTTGAAAGGCCTGCGCCTGCCCGGTAAAACGCCACCAAGCAGTCTCCTTGGCCGCTTGACAAAAGGCGATATCTCCGCGCACCCCGTATTGTTCCCCGATCTCAAGGTAAAGATCTACGATCTCAGGTGAAGCTTCGGGATTCTTTTTCAGCAGCAAGCCCTTCATTTCAACAGCTGATGCCTGGGCATTACCCATAATGGTTGTGTTGGGATCCACCATATTATTTACGGTTTCCATTGTCTCCTGAGGTGTGACCGGTATCATCTCCTCCGGTTCAACGGCAGGTGGCTCATCTATGCAGACGCTTCGCAGGGACGTATCCCATGAAACCAGCATTCCAAGCCCTTCGGCAATGACCCGTATGGGAACCATAGTGCGCCCTTCTCTGATGAAAGGCGGCACCTCTGACTCTATTTCATTTCCGTCGACTATAATACTGATACTGCCGCTATTATCCCAGGCGCGGGATGGTAATGTATTGCTCCCGTATGCGTCCCTGGAGATGATCACCCGGCGGTTGTCACCATCCCACAGCACATATCGGTCAAGGTTGTCTGCAATCACCCGAAGCGGGACCATGGTACGATTATCTATTATGATCGGATCAACGTCGGTGGCGATCTGTTGCCCATTCACAAATAGCTTGATCGGTTGCTCCCCTGCTGCCTGTACCCCGGCCGGAATACTCCCACACAGCAGCATAATCATTACCATGAAAATCGTAAGGCTGGATGCCCGTTTCATTTACATACCTCCGCCATGTTTTTTACAAAACCCCCAACAAGCCTGCGACAAAATACTTATATTAACGATAATAAACGGTATTCCATTCATCTTATTCCCAATTTACCACACTTAATCCCGGTAATACCATAAATTTCGGCAATAAATTCTGTAATAAAAATTTTGCGCCGCCCCATAAGCAGACATTTTTTTCAAGCTTCATCATGTATCTTATAGGTGTGTCGTTATTTAATGTCAATTTCTATGAGTTTTCGGGAGGTCTGAAACGATGGGTGAGAATTCGCGAAAATTAAGCTATCAGGCAAAAGTGCTTGAGGATATCCAGGACAGCGTAATGGTCATCGGAATCAAGACCCGCAGGATCCAGTTTGCCAACCATCAAGCCAAAACCATGATACCCGGGTTATCCACGACATCCACCCTGGATGAAGTGCTAAGGACCCTACTATCATATTCCGAGGAACAATTCCAGGCGATCCAGACCCAATTAGTCAACGGCGAGAGCTGGCAAGGCGATTATCCTTTGCTGCTCGAGGGACAGGCCCGGCACTTCCGCCATCGTATCTATCCTCATAAAATCGGCAGTCAGGTCAGCTCACTGGTGATTGTCTCAACTGATATAACTGAACTCATAAATACCCGGCAGCAAGCAGAGGCCGCTAATATGGCCAAAAGTCAATTCCTGGCCAATATGAGCCATGAGATACGGACTCCTATGATTGGGATCCTTGGCACAGTCGATTTGCTTGATGAAGGCACCCTCGATCCCGGTCAGGTAAAGAAACTCGCCACCATCAGGGAGTGTGGCGAACAATTGCTGGAGATCATCAATCAGATCCTCGATGTATCCAAGATTGAGATCGGTACGGTCACCATGCGTCCCGAAATCTGCGCCCTTCCCGATTTCATACATCGGACCGTCAATATGGTCTTGCCCCTGATCCGGGAAAAAGGCCTGCATATCAGGACTAAAATCAGCCAGGAGGTTCCTCAGTGTATTCTGATCGATGTGGTACACTTCCGTCAGATCTTGCTCAACCTCCTGCATAATGCTATCAAGTTCACCAATACCGGAGAAATCTTGGTGAGCGCAGCATTGGAAATGTCAGATCTGCGTCCCGAACTAATGGTTTCCGTTACAGATACTGGTATCGGTATCCCGCTCGAAAAAGCAGAGAAGATCTTTGAACCTTTTACCCAGGTCGACGATTCTGCTTCACGAGAATTTGGAGGTACCGGACTGGGTCTATACATATGCCGTAACCTGGTGGACCTGATGGGGGGCACCATCAACTACCAAAAGGCAGCCGAAGGTAATGGATCAGTATTCTATTTTCGTCTGCCCATCGAAGTACCCCCGGCCCAGGATCCTATGATCAGTCCTGAAGAATCCCAATCGGTCGGACCGGTCCTGGCCGAACTTCTGGACTTTAGACCCGTGCGTTTGCTGGTGGTGGAAGACAATGAATTGAACCGAAAAATCGTCGCACAAATGCTGCAGAACTACGGTTTCGAGGTTTGTACTGCCGAGAATGGACTCGATTGCCTGCGAATTATCCATGAAAATGATTTTGACCTGGTCCTCATGGACATGCAGATGCCGGTAATGGATGGTTATGAGACTACGGCAATTATAAGACAGGATCCATATATCCGCCATTTACCGATAATTGCTATGACAGCCCATGCCATGACGGGCGACCGCGAAAAATGCCTTGCTTGCGGCTGCACCTCCTATCTGGCCAAACCATTCAAGGCTGAACAATTGGCGGAAGAAGTGATACGTCATCTGGATCAGGCATTGTCGCCCAGAAAACGACCGATGCAGCCCGCTCAGCAGCTAATAAACGATCTTATTCCCGAGCTTATAGAAATGCTGAAGGAAATGATCGATGATTTACTTGTAGCCATTGAGTTTCATAATCTAGAAAAGGTCCAAAGCATCAGTCATGACATCAAAGGAACCGCAGGGATGTATGGTTTCATGGAGATATCCAGGGCTGCCTCAGAAATCGAGCAGGCCGCCAGGGAAAAATCTGTTCGGAAATTGCATACTCTGTGCCAGCAACTACTGTATCTTTTTGAGCAGACTAATAGCAAGGTATGCTAGGTCCTGCATACAGAAAGATAACAAAGGCGGGTGTAATGGTCATAAATCCTGCTTCCAGCTGAGGCTCTTTCAAGTCCACACATTCAATTCGCCACTCTTGTCATCACCCTGCTATATCTGAGGATGGTTTTACATGCCTGCCCCTGGTCAAGTATAATTAATAAAACATAAAGATAAATATTATATTTGGGGGTAGGTAGAATTGGAATTTGAAAACGTTCTCTACGAGGTAAAGGAAAATGGCGTAGCGACCATTACCTTAAACCGTCCGGCATCATTCAACTCATTCAATGATGCTCACATTGCCGACGTACTGACCGCTCTGGATCTGGCGGCCTGTGATGAAAAGGTTCGGGTACTGGTGCTTACCGGTGCTGGCAAATCCTTTTCCGCGGGAGGCGATGCAGCCATGCTCGCCACCATGCAAACCAGTTTTGATGCCCGTTATATCTTCGAACGGTCAGCCTTATTGATCAAAAGCATGTATGAATTCCCCAAACCCAGCATAGCTGCTATTAATGGTGTAGCCGCTGGAGCAGCTACCGGTCTTGCCCTGGCATGTGACATAGTATTAGCCGGCGACAAGGCTAAATTTGCCGCTAACTTTGTAAATATAGCCTTCGTTCCCGATGGAGGCACCTCTTTCTTCCTGTTTAACAAGCTGGGCCCGCATCGCATGGCAGAAATCCTCTACACTGGAACCATACTTAGCTCCGAGGAGTGCCTGCAGGCTGGATTATTCAACCGCGTGGTACCCCAGGATAAACTCTATGATGAGGTATATGTCCTGGCCAGCCAGATAGCCGATGGCCCGCCAATAACCTTGAAATACATGAAACAAATCATCAGGACCTGCGCGGATAGCGACCTGGCTACCATCGGCACGTTGGAAGCAGGTGCTCAGGTAATGTGCTGGAACTCTCAGGACTTCCGCGAAGGCATCACCGCCTTCATCGAGAAGCGCAAACCGAAGTTCCTGGGGAAATAGGAGAGACGAATTAGACGCAGATTAACGCAGATATTTTTATGATTTACACAGAATCACCTTTATGGTATATCCCCCCTGGATCTACCAAACTCCATACTTCTGTGTGATATAAGTTCAGAAAATATTTTAGGATGCAGACACAACTGCATCCTTTTTTCAAGATTTAGCCCAAATATAGTTCGATTGTTTACCCGATCTTCGGTGAATATTATTTAATAAAAATCAGTGTTGATCATTATTTAGTCTGAGTTGATCTGTGTCTA
>JBLMZJ010000154.1:0-5299 GCA_050258735.1 Deltaproteobacteria bacterium
GCCAGGCAGACATCCTCCAAGACTTCATTATCCCACAAGAACTGGTGGTGGACCGCGCCGGTAATCAGGCGGCCAATGACATCGTCATCAAGACCCGGCAGCTGGGACCGGCCTCCTCCGGGGAGATATCAATAGCCATGCCGTATGTAGCCTATTGTGATCAAGAAGATAGGGCACATATCGTGGAGTATGACGATAAGAAATGTTCATGGAGTGAAATTGGACAGCCGACCACATGGACCAATAGCCAGACTATAAAACTGTTAGATACCGGTAGCAATATATATGCTGTGTTATTAAATGAAGAGGGTGTTCTTTCAGTGATGGAAAAAGTATATGCCGGTTGGCCTGCTCTGGGTACTCCAATTGGTTCTATAAGCCTTTTCGATGCAATATATGGTGAAGAGGATTCGGTGATTTTGGCTTGCCAGGAGACTTTGTTCAATGAAGTCTATGAACCTATTGGTTACAAAGGCGATTTAAAAAGATGCTATAACGGCAGCTGGCAAACAATGCCGGAAGTATTCTACTCGGGAGCGCAAAGACTACAGGATTTACAGATGGTAATGGGCGGTAATATCTGCTTCGTCACTTATGACTCCGTTGACTCCATTGATAAGTTGTCCTTGAAAGGCTTTTATGAAGGATCATGGAACGATATCGTTACTGATTTGCCGATCAGCCCAGATTGCGGTTTTTCTACCATTTCCATGGCAGATGGTGAGGTTTTTCTGGCTTATGTAGATGTGGATAATAAACTAACGGTGATGGATTATTGCTATGGTGAAGGGGGCTGGATCTCCTCTGATGTGAGTCCTGTAGACCCGGTAATCAATCCCGGGGCATCTTCCGTCCAAATGCTATCCTGGAATGGATGTCCGACATTGCTCTATACCAGCGGCCCATTAAACAAAGCTACCATTAGCTATTACGCAGACGGTACATGGTTTACACCGGAGGGGTTCAATCCGTTCTCTGTCCCTATAGCTACAGGCAGGGATAGCATGGCAATAGAAGGATCATCCGACCCATACCTTCTCATCAAAGGCCAGGATGGCTTCCTTTACGTTACGGCACTCCCGCCGCTTAATTAAAGCCTATTGGAATTACTTTTTAACAGGAACGATACTGGAAATTAACCAGCGCCAAAGTAAAAGTCGGCGCTTCCGACCAGAGAAAAGCTATAACTGATCGAACGTTGGGATAAACCGATGGTGTCTTATGAGAACTGCAGATGGTGATGCTGTGAACAGCCCGCCCATCAATGTGCATCCGCGCATTAATGCGGGCTATTCGCATGTGACCTTAGATCTTGTCCTTCGGTGCATATTTCTACCAATCCCGTTAAAGAGGTCGCTCAGGGCGTCGTTAAGTATTAACGATAATATGTGCTTTTGAGATTGCCAGCCTTAGGCTCGCTACGACAAATAAGTTATATTTCATCATTTCTGCGGAAATGGGGAAGATTGCCGCGCTGCGCTCGCAATGACACAATAAAGGATTGACGCCCCGGTACCCCGCACTTTCATTACTGCGAAATCGCATACTTGTCATTGCGAGGAGCGGAGCGACGCGGCAATCTAAATTTTGCATCACCAGTAATCTTTTTGAGAGTTTGTGCCACCTGACATTTCACTAAGGATCTTCATTACAGGAGAGGGTTTAACATGGTTTATGTTTATTCGGGGCTGCTGTATCTGCTCATAGCGGCTTCTCCGCTCTTTCGGGGCCTGTATTTTGAGAGCGAACTGCTCCCGGCTATTATTGCTGCAGCCCTGGCTTTTCTCATTTTCCTGGCGGTCAAGATAAGGAACCGGGAAGGATTTAAACTCCAAGCCCTGGATATATGCATGATGGCATTTGCCCTGGCTTATATACTGGCATTATTCCATGCGGTCAACCTCCACGCCGCCCTGGTCGAAGTACTTAAGGCTGCTTCCTATTTGATGGTTTACTGGATGGCCAGGGAACTGGGCCGGGACCAAACTAGATTCAAAGGGTTGTTGATTTCCGCCTATATTGCCGCACTTTTAATGGCTTTTATCGGCATAGGAGCTGCCCTGGGCTGGTTCACCCTGCCCGGCGCTTATGTAGATGGTCATATCCGGTCGACTTTACAGTACCATAATGCCCTGGCTGTATACCTGGCAGCCGCGATCATGGTAGGCTGGGCGATGGGGTTGGGGGAGACCCGGCCGAGCAGGTTGTCGGCGTGGAACTCGGCCAACTATTTCTTAATAGTGGTGCTTGCAGGTACTCTGTCACGGGGAACCTTGATACTGTTTCCCTTTATGTTGCTGTTGTTTCTTTTAGTGCTTCCAGCCCGGCAACGTATTATGGCTATGGCCGGGCTGTTGCTTTTCCTGCCCGCTGCAGTCCTGGCTGCAGGTCTTTTTTATAATAACCTGGAAGCCTCCGGTATGGCTTTATTGATATTCATCATTGGACTGGCTCTGGTTGCCGGGGCCACTTGGATTCATGGATCCGGCATCTTTGCCCGGCTTTTAAAACCAGCCCGGGTAAAAAATATGTTTAGAACATGGGTCATTGCCGGACTGGTCATATTTGGCATCATAACGGCGGGTTGGCTGTATGCTGATAGCCGGGGGCTCAGCCTGACAGAACAGATATCACCGCAGGGAATCAGTGAGAAATTTGCTCGCCTCTCATTACGGGACCGCAGCGTGCAGGAAAGGCTGGCTTCCTATGAAGACGCGGTAAAGATCGTCAAGGACTATCCGCTGACCGGCGCCGGGGGCGGAGCGTGGCCGTCTCTCTATCATCGTTATGCCTCCCAGCTTTACTGGACCAAAGAGGTGCACAATTTCTATTTGAAAACCGCAGTAGAAACTGGTATGATCGGTTTTTTATCGCTGGCAGCCTTGTGCTTTTTCTTTCTGCGCTTATTGGTATCAGTATGGAAGCAAACTAAAGCCGTCGAGCTTAAAGGATCACCATTGTTCTGGGCAGCCGCTCTGTCCGTCTTATTGATCGGCCTGCACAGCCTGGTCGATTTTGATCTTTCCCTGCCAGCGGTAGCGTTCTTGTTCTTTGCGGCTATCGGGGCGGTAGTTGGATGCAGTTTGAGTTGGGACAGCGCGGCTAAAAGCCAGCCGAGGCCAAGCAAAACGGCGGATATGCAGGTTAACTGGCCGCTTAGCGTTTATATTTTTCCGTTGGTTGGTATATTGCTTGCAGGTGGATCGATCATATATTCGGGTTTGTTCTGTGGGGCGGATCACGCAGCGGAAGCGGGTACCAAAGCCTGGAAAGCCAGGAACATCAATGAGGCAAGGAAATTATATGACCGGTCGATCAGTCTGGACCCGCTTGATGCCTCCCATCACCTGAACCTGGCTCTATTGGAAGCGGCTATGTTTAGAAATGACGGGAACACGGAAAGTGCATACCAAGCTATGTACCACGCTGACCAGGCTATCAGTCTGGATCCGGGCAAATTGGAATCACCAGCACCATTCTTCAAGATATACGGCCTGCTTAAACGCCCGGATATGCAGATCAAGACCTGTCAGGACTCGATAGATGTCAATCCTCTTACAGGCGAAAACTATGAAGCTCTTGCTCAAATCTGCATGCCTATGGCCTGGGCCTGCCTTGACCATAATCAGCTGGAGATGGCCACGCCCTATTTTGAAATATTGCTGCAGGAGCGTGAGAGAATGCCAGCAGGTGTTGAAGGTGATGTCAGCCGTATAGATTTGGCAGCCGGGCAATCGGCTCTTTTCCTAGGCGAATTCGAATTAGCCCGCGAATATATGGAGAACAGCAAAACCGATCCGGCCTGTGCCAAAATAGCCAAAAGCTGGCTGCCGGCAGTTGCATGGATGGAGGAAAGGAAACAGGATCAGCGGGATAAAAGGGTGACTTCGCAGGATTTGGCGGCTCTTAAAGTATTTATACAAGGCAATAAGGATTGATGCTCCTACTAAAAATAACTGGCACGGATCTCTGCTGGCTGTGGCCTGCTGACAAATCCGCGCCCTATATCCTCTTTCTAAAACAATCGGTGCCTATTTGATCCCACCAAAGTAGTCGATCTCCATGACGTCCCTGACTTCACGCATGGTGTCTGCTGCAACGCTTCTGGCCCTTTGGGTGCCACTTAACAGGATATCCTTGATATCGTCATCGTTGTATTTTTCCCGCCTTTCCCGCATTGGCTCCAGGAGATCGTTGAGTTTGGCGGCCATATTCTTCTTGCACGCCACACAGCCAATGGAACCCTCGCGACAGGATAATTCGATTTCAGGTACCTCTTTCCGGTTGAATACCTTATGGTACTCGAATATTGTGCATATTTCCGGGTGTCCGGGGTCGGTCTTATGGATACGGGCAGGATCGGTCACTGCGTCTTTGACCTTATCCTGCACTGTTTTGGCATCATCAGACAGGTATATGGCATTCCCCAGGCTCTTACTCATCTTGGCCTTGCCGTCCAATCCCACCAGGCGGGGGACCTCACCCACCAGTGCTTCAGGTTCGACCAGGACTGGACTATACAATTCATTGAAACGCCGCACTACTTTGCGGGCCAATTCGATATGCGGGATCTGGTCTTCACCCACCGGTACCAGGTGGGCTTTGAATATACTGATATCGGCTGCCTGACTTAGAGGATAACCCAGGAATCCGTAGGTCATTTCTTTGAAACCGTGTTGAGCGGCCTCGGTTTTGACAGTAGGGTTATGGCGCAGTACATTGACCATGGTAAACATTGAGTAATACATAGTAAGCTCATGTATCTCAGGGATCATGCTTTGAATACAGATTGTCGAAATATTTGGGTCGAGTCCGACCGCCAGATAGTCACTGGTTATTTGCAGAATATCCCGGCGCAGGTTTTCGTCCTTGTCCCAATGGGTAGTGAGAGCCTGAACATCGGCTATTAAAATATAGCTCTCGTATTCGTTCTGTAGGGCTACCCGATTGGCCAGGCTCCCCACATAATGACCCAGATGTAAAGCTCCGGTGGGACGATCGCCGGTGAGTATTCTTTTCTTACCCGTTGACATTTACCTTTCATCCTCCGTTCAAAATCATTAATATTCATAAAAACAAATCATTGGTTTGCATCGCCGCGTATTATATAATACTATTATTGCATAAAATATATAGAGGGGTATTCTTTTTGCAAGTTATCTAATACCCAAATTATTAAAAGAAGGAGTAATAAATAATGGCTAACTTGGACAACTTTCTTTGTTTCGGATTAAGGGCTGTAATGAAGAAGATCGACAAACATCTCAGTTCCAAACTGGAGCCCTTTAACATAAGCATT
>JBLMZJ010000155.1:0-34690 GCA_050258735.1 Deltaproteobacteria bacterium
TGGAGTATTCTGCATTGGGTGAGGCAGTGATCATTGCTAACCGTTTAGAGTCCATAGCTCAGCCGGGTACTATATACATAGGCCGGGAAACTTATGACAACATAGAATCCCTGATCGCGGCGGAGTTTGTGTCAAGAATCAAGACACCTAAAGGGAATAAAGAGATCGAGGTATATCGAATATTATCAAAATTGTAGTTGATGAAAACACATTAAAAAGTTACAGGGGGGCACACTGGCAAATTTGAAGTATTACGATCTCGTTAATAAGGGTATCGAATAATTGCTGAGCTAATCATCAAACCGATAGCCAAACCGGGGGAGTGTCACAATACTTTTTTGATAAGGTTCGAGGCGTTTACGCAAACGGTAGACCAAAGCCGTTATTTCGCTGGTATCCACATCGGGGAAACCGTCAGAAGACAGAGATCGTTCGGGCCATATTTGTCGGCGGATTTCATCGTATGTAACGGCCTTGTTTTTGTTTTTATAAAGCAACAGCAAGAGGTCAACGTCTTTACCGGAAACTCCGGCTGGTTGGCCATCGATCATGATAATACGCTTATTAATATCGATAACCAGACCCTGCAGGGAAGTCGTCTGCAATTCTTCGGAATAATTAAGTTCAAGTGTATTTTCAGTAATTGAATCCAAATACAATATAAAACGAAGCTTGACTGCTCCCCGTGCCAGGCTGATTTCATCTCCATGTTTTAACGGATACTGTCTTTCTGGGATAAGTGTTGAACCATTGAGCATAGTGCCATGCTTACTGGAAAGATCCATAATAGCGAAATTGTTGTTACCAATAGAAATAATTCGTGCATGATACTTGGAAATCAACAGGTTAGCAAAAGAGATATCCGGCTGGTGATCTTGCCACGGGCGCCCCAATACCAGTTCTTGTCCTGTTAAATTGAATTCGGTATCTTTCAAATGGGGCTCGCCGTATTCAATTACCAATAAGGCATTTGCATTTATCATTGTTAGTCCTTCTTAAATAAAAGACTCTGGATAGTATTTTATGATAGTGTTCTAACAATGTAAACATGGAGTAATATTGATGGATTTTTGCGCTATTGGAAAGTAGCGATTTATCAAAAATAACAATTTCTATTTACAATATAGTCAGTTGGATGGGGGGTATTTTTTTGAAAAATCTATGTATAGAGATAATTGATGGCCCGGAAAAAGGTAAAATAATAGAGTTTAACAAGCCAACTTTCTTCATCGGGCGTGCAGATACTAATCAGCTTACATTGTCGGATACTAAGGCTTCCCGTGTTCATGCACGGTTGGAGATACAAAATGATGATTCAGTAGTATTATTCGACGAGGACAGCAGCAACGGGGTATTTTTCCGAGGAGAAAAGATAACTTCACCGATTAAGATTTTTCCGGGTGACTCTTTTATTCTGGGAACTACAACTATACGTCTGATCACAATTCCCACACCCTCAGGGCAGCAAGATAACGAGGTTACCCGCGATGTATTCCAACCGGAAATCTCTTATACACGTTCTCTGGCACTTGATACTGAGACTATACAGATCGGCCGCGATCCTTCTAATGATCTGGTATTGGACCATCCCATGGTATCACGTTTTCATGCCCGCATAATATCCCAACACGGACAGCATATCATCTATGATCTACAAAGTGTAAACGGAACCTATTTAGATGGTACCCGGGTGGAAAAGTCGGCTCGACTGGAGGCCAATTCCCGAGTTCAAATATGTGGGTTTTGTTTCTTGTTCGACGGCAAACAGCTGATTGAATATGATGAGAGTTCTGGTCAGATTAGAATACAGGTTACAAGCCTGGGGCGGACAATAAAGATGCCCGATGGTGGAACGCGAAAACTGCTCGATGATATTAGCTTTACTATTCAACCGCGAGAATTCGTCGCAATATTGGGCGGAAGCGGTGCAGGCAAAAGCACACTGATGGGCGCACTTACTGGAATGGAGCCGGCCAACATCGGCAGTATAACGATTAACAGCCGCAATCTATATCAGGAATATGGAATATTTCGTTCGATGATTGGCTACGTTCCACAGGAGGATATAGTACACCTGGACCTGACCGTAACAGAGGTTCTTGAATATTCGGCCCGGTTACGTATGCCGGGTGATACATCGCCAGAAGAAATAAAAAGAACCGTGGACCGGGTTATAAATGATTTGGAGCTGGGAGGGCGCAGGAACGTCCTAGTTCGCAACCTCTCCGGCGGGCAGCGTAAAAGAGTCAGTATCGGGGTGGAACTGCTGACCAGTCCCAGTATGTTCTTTTTGGATGAGCCTACCTCTGGTCTGGATCCAGGGCTGGAGAAAACCATGATGGAGATGCTGCAGAACCTGGCTAAACAGGGCAGGACTATAATGCTGGTGACCCACGCCACCTTCAACATAAAACTCTGCGACAAGGTAATATTTCTGACTGAAGGCGGCAGGTTAGCTTTTTTCGGAACTCCCGACGAGGCATTAACCTATTTTGCTGCCAATGATTTTGCTGATATCTATGAAAAGTTAAGCAGCAGTAAATCAGCCGAACAATGGGCTTCGGAATACCGGAAATCACCCTATTGTGAAAGATATATAGATAAGAATGGCGTCGATAAGAAAACTAATTCCTCAGATGGACATACCGACCTGCCGGTGAGTGGTTCCAGCAGTTCTTCGATACAGCAGTGGTTGGTGCTTACCAGCCGCTATGCCCGTTTGGTGACCCGGGACCGTAAGAATCTCTGGCTTCTATTCCTGCAGCCGGTTATAATAGCATCTCTGATTGTATTGGCTTTTCTCTACAGCGCACCAACCTTTGAAAAAAGTGATCTTAGCCGAAATGATCTGAAAATTACTCAGCAGGTTATAGCCTCCGGCCAAATTGACACCGTCCAGGAGAATAACGAGAATGAGACAAAGTCCCGCAGCGAGATGTCCATGTGTGTGGCGATGATGGTATTCACGGCTATATGGCTGGGTACCTCCAATTCGGCCCGGGAAATTGTCAAAGAGCTGCCGATCTATAAAAGAGAAAGACGAGTAAACCTGCATATTACACCATATTTAATGTCCAAGGTAACCGTATTGGCGGCCATATGTCTGGTCCAGACCTTAACATTTCTTATTATAATAAAATTGTGTTTGGGGTTACCCAATTTTTGGCTGTGTTTTGCTGCATTTTTCATCATATCTCTGGCTAGCGTAATGATGGGTCTCACCGTATCAGCTACCGTTTCCAATACCGACAAGGCGATGAGTACCATTCCGGTACTGCTGGTGCCCCAGATTGTTCTATCCGGAGCCCTGGTTCCTATGTCAAGTGTCAAGCCGGTGATATTGCAGTCGGTATTTTACCTGGCCATCAGCAAATGGGGATTTGAGTTGGTGGGCGGCGGCATATGCGATATTAATCACCGTGTGGCTTTAGCCAAACCGCTTGATACCTTCGCGGGAGACTTCGGTGGGCATTGGTGGATACTGGCTGCCTTTATCGTAGTCTTCTACCTCATTTCATCATATACAGTTGTACGTAAGGATAACGATTAGCTTAACGATTTATCATCAATATATCAGAGCCTTATCATGTTAAGTCAGGGATTCAAGTTTTAGAATAAGGTCAACGGTCATAGCGGTAGTCAGGCCAGTTCAGGAGGAACCAATAATGTTTAACCAATCTAGCCAATCGAACAGCCGAAACCAGTGTCCTTTATGCGGCAGGAAGGGAGCCGATGACCGCAGGTTCTGCTCAGAATGTTATCATATGTATCCTGACAAACATGGGCAACCGGCTTCTTTAAGGGTTATAGTATATGGTTCAAATGAGGCTGCGGGTTCCTGGAGGCCCAGTCGTTGGGTGTTAGTCCTATTAATTGTGCTGCTGTTATTGGCAGGAGCGTGTTGGGGATGGAGTCAATTCCGCCAGGGCAAAGATAATCCCGATGCAATCAAAATGCCATCCAGTTCAGGGCCAACCCATAAAAAGACGGAGAGTACCAACAAGACACCTGCGGTTAATTCAGTACCAGAACAGGCTCCCATTTCAGAACCAGGCCGTGTAGAAAGGCAAGTTAAATCCACGAGTCGAGACAAAAAGCTTAAGGTAAAAAATGAAACTAACATGCCAGCAGAAGCGGCACCGAAGAAGAATAACCTGACCGAACCGGTAACAGATGTACCAAAGGCAAATGCAGACGTAAAGTTCAATACTAATGCTTAATGAGACGGAAAATCAACCGGCTATGGCAACGTAGGGCTGCAGAACATTAAGTAGTGATACTCAGGAAAAGAGGTGAGTCCAATGAACCGGCAGATAAACCAACCAGCCAAATTGGAGTTCTGGGTTGCAGGATGCAGCGATAAGGGCCGAGTCCGCGCTAATAACGAAGATAGCTTCCTGGTGGAGGAAATACAGGGAAGGAATCATTCATTAATCTGCCTGGTAGCCGATGGTATGGGGGGCCAGGATTTTGGCGAAGTAGCCAGCCAAACAGCGGTAGCTGCCTTTCATCGGCAAGCAGGGAACTTGAACCGGGCAGACAGTGCCAGCGACTGGTTAAAGTACACTGCGCGCCAGGCTCATGCCGAGATCAAACGCCGGCACGCGGAATTAAACATATCCAATGGTATGGGGTCAACCCTGGTAGCCGGATTGTTTATAGGTAACCGGTGCATTGTTGCCAATGTAGGTGATAGCCGGGCTTATCTACTGCGACAGGGACGGTTGAATCGCCTTACCAGGGATCATTCATTGATGCAGATCATGCTGGAAAAGGAATTGATAAAGCCTGATGAGGTTTACAGCCACCCCAGGCGGGGAGAGATCACCCGCTACCTTGGGCAGAAGGATGAAGTAGATCCGGATATTGATGAAATTTCCGTTCAAGCTGACGATGTAATACTGTTCTGTTCCGATGGACTCTGGGAAATGGTAAGAGACCCCGATATCGCAGCAATTCTTTTAGCCAACTCCCAACCCGGTCCAGCATCAACCAAACTGATCGAAGCCGCCAATCGGGCTGGAGGAACAGATAACATTACTGCTGTGGTGATAAGAGTTGTTTAAACCAACACTTTAGATTAGTAATCGGTACAGGGGATTTGCCCTTACATTAAAAACTTTGTATACGTTCAGTAGGGGGTTATTAAGGTGAAGTGTATAGTCTGCAATTGCGAGAATACAGATGCAAACAAATTCTGTGCAGAATGCGGTTCTAGCCTGACGGGAGAAGCCGGTCTCACTGGCCGGTTAAACCCGGATACCATTTTGGAAAACCGCTACATCATCGTCAAGACCCTGGGCCGGGGTGGCATGGGCGCTGTATATATGGCTCTGGACTCCAGGCTTAACAACATACCGGTTGCCATTAAAGAGATGAGTACCCGGGCAGTAGGGGGAGACTTACAAGCAGCGATAGGCGCCTTTAAAAAGGAAGCATCCATGCTAATTAGCCTGCGGAACCCTGCTTTGCCCCGTATACTGGATTTCTTCTCGCGCGGGGAGGACCGTTGGTATTTGGTTATGGACTATATTGAAGGACATACCCTGCAGGAGGAAGCCAACCAACGCGGGCTAATTCCCGAAGCCGAGGTTCTTGATTGGGCCTGTCAGCTTTGCGAGATACTGGACTACTTACATAAACAAAACCCTCCCATCATCTTTCGTGACCTGAAACCGGCCAATATCATGTTAACCCCGCAAGGGCAAATAAAGCTGATAGATTTCGGCATTGCCCGGCATTTTAAAATGGGCAGTTCCGCAGACACTACCGCCTATGGTTCTCATGGCTTCGCCCCGCCAGAACAGTATGGTGAAAACCAGACATCACCGAGTTCGGATGTCTATGCCCTGGGGGCCACCCTCCACTATCTCCTTACCGGCATTGATCCGGGTAAAAATCCTTTTATATTTGAACCACTCAGCAAAATATTTAAGGTGTCACCCGCATTAGATCGTGCAATTATGAAAGCTTTGGAACTAAAAGCGGAAGACCGCCCTACGAACATGCAGGAAATGCTGGCCTTGCTGTCCGGCGGAACAGCCAGACCGGTATCTAAAATGCACGCACATGAACAAGTTACTATTTCACAAGATGTTTTAGACAAATCGGATTCAACCAACCATGTGGAAAAAACATCTGTAAAGGGTAAGCCGGACTCAGATACTCCGACCAGCTCGATGACCATTTCGGTTGGATCCGAAAGCTTTGTAAATAGTGACCTGGTTAATACCATGCCTATGAATGCTGATGAGAATCTGCCGAAGATGGGAAAAAACATTCATCTAAACACCCCGATTGATGATAACCGATCCGGGAAGCCTGCAGTTAAAAAACCGGGCAAAACCAGGAACATAATCATAGCCATCTGCCTGCTTATTTCTCTAATATCGGGTGGAGCCTATGCTTATAAGCAGTCGACTAAACTAGTATTCCATGATGCTGCCCTGGAGAACGGCGTTAGAAAGGCGATAAATAAGCCCAGCGGACAAATTTATAGAAGTGATGTAAAGAAGATTCGTGAGTTGCTTTTAGATGGCAAGGGAATAACAAACATAAGTGCTCTTAAGAATTTCAGCAATCTTGAAAAATTGTCTCTAGGTCACAATAAAATCAAAGACATAAGCGCCCTATCCGGACTGACCAGTCTGCAGTATTTGGATCTGCGCAACAACCAAATCAATAATATAAACGCCCTATCGGGATTGACCGATCTGCAAGATTTGAATCTAATAAGTAATAAAATCAGCGACATAAGCGTTCTATCAAACCTAAACAATCTGAAAAAACTATCTCTAAGTTACAACCAATTAAACGACATAAGCGCCCTATCCGGTTTGATTAATTTAAAAACTTTGCTTCTAAGTGACAACATGATCGGTGACATAAGCTCTTTATCGGGCTTGACTAATCTTAATTACTTGTCTATAAGTAGTAATCAAATCAGTGACATAAGTAGCCTATCAGGCTTGATCAAACTGCAAACACTGTTGCTAGCTTATAACCAAATCAGTGACATAAGCGCCCTATCCGGCTTGACCAATCTACGAGAATTGACTCTACAGGATAACAGTATCAGTAACATAACCGCCCTGTCGGAATTAACTAATCTGGAATTGTTATATATCAGTGATAACTCTATTAGCGATTATAGTCCCGTAGAATCCTATATGGGGAATATTGGAAGGGATTTTGGTTTTTAGAAGAAGTAACGGAGTGGCTTTGGCATAGCAGAAATATACAAACTATCCGCAAGCAAATGAGACTAGGTGCTATAAAACGACAAACGCAGATAAATTTTTGACAGCTCCATATATAGTTGAACTTTATGCCAGAGGAACAAATCTGCCGGGTTATATTAACGATTATTTCCCGGAGATCAATCAGAAGTACGAAAACGGACGAATATATGTTAAGCATTTACCCGGCGGACAGATAACCATACTTATTATGGGTGACACTAATGATGAACTGTTAAATACAATTAACCATTTGCCAGATAATTATTTTGCTGATAAATAACCAGTTTTCTATAGATAGACTTAGAACAACCGATGTAGGGGCGGATTAAATATCCGCCCGTCTGTTTCGTCGGGCGATATGGCGCTCCTCTCCCCTATAGATCATGGTCCCTCTGGGAATTTTCTATATCTTCAACTATGCGGGCCATTTCGGCCTCTATGTCGAAATTAAATCTACCCAACGTGGAAACGGGACAATGGAGATTAAAATCGAGTATCTTCTTGGAGATCTCCTCCAGCTGCTCCCGGACTTGAATATAGAAGTCTTTCTTTTTTTGTTCGTAACGGCTGACAGTCCAGTCGCCCCGTTTATCACCGAGAACTACCTGCGTATACTTTTTGAAATATTCGACTTCCTGGTCCAGTTTTTCCCGGAGAGCATTTGTTTCTTTATTCAACTCGATCCAATAGGGTGCATAGCCGGCATTTTTAAGGATCTTGTTGACCATGTGCAAATCGCTTTGTTCAAAGGGGTTTTCCTCCAGATCGAGGGGTTTCCCGGCTCCCTCAAGATCGTCGAACTCGCCCTGTTCCATGGCTTGTTTCATCAACGCCCCCACCAGGTCATGCTGCCCGATCAATCGAAGAGTTCTCCGCATTTCATGTGGGTAATCCTGTTTCCATCCCTTTTCAGCTATCTTTTCTGCTATGTTGCGTTTTCTCTGATCCTCTTCATAATTATCCTTGTTCATGGCATACTCCTTTCAAGTCGAAAACAAACAGGAAACTGATTTATTTAGGCAGTTACCATATGAACGGAATCAAGCGATAAGGGGTTTTGCTGCAAAAATTCGTATACCCTGGCAGGTCGCGTAGCAGCAAAGCTTCTTCTTTCTTTATCCTGAATACATTCAGAGGGATGAAAAGAAAAGAGAATATCAATGTCCAATAAGACCCAAGGGCCAGAGGTGTTGACAGCGTCATCATCAACAAGCCGGTATACATGGGATGGCGAACAATGGAGTAAGGTCCGGTTGAAATGACCTGCTGTTCTTGCTCGACCTGTATGACCGTCGAAGCGTAGCTATTTTCCCTAAAAACTATAATGATCAAAACATAACCCAAAAATACCAGGACATTACCTGCAATCACCAGCCAAACCGGCACGGCAGACCAATGGTACCGGAAATCGAACCCCGGGATCACATAAGTCAGCATAGCTAAAAGTGATAAGACACGGATAATAGCAGGAGAAGATTCTTTTTCTTTAACCTGCATTCGCCTTGATAATAGGTCACGGTCTTTTTTTACAAAATAAACGGTAATAAAGAGAGTCAGCACAGAGAATATAGACCATAAAATCCATGCCTGCCAGAACCCGAATGACCCGGCGGGAAGAAAGAAGACCAGTCCCAGCACAATCATAATGATTACAGGCATCAGATAAGCTTTGAATGACGATACGTTAGTATTATCTCCCATCATAATTACCTCCCTTGATTTAGATCACGTGATCATTCTTCGGACTGGAGAAATTGCCTAAAGTATTGCTGGTACTTTAATTGGGCCGGCGATAAAACACCGGCGACCATCTCCTGATACAAACTCTGCTGAGGTTTTTGCTTACCTTGATCAGCACTATATAGTTCTTTTACCTGAGGCATGCTTCTTACGAGCGCGGCAGACTCGCGGGCAAAAGCTTCTATCCGAGGATCATCTTCGCTGACATTTAAAAGCTCTTCCCAACGGGTACCTAATTTCAAAGCCATTTGATATTGTTCGGGATGGGATTTAAAATACCCGGTCAGCAGGTCATTGCTCTCCCGGTATTCTTCACCCCAATCAAAATCATCCAGGATGCCGGACAATTTACGGTGCTGCTCGTAAATTTCCGGGCAGGTACTGGCGTAACTCTCGATTTGATTCGACCCCAACATTTCAGACATCATCAGAAAAGAAGGGGAATCAAAACTGTTTTCATCCAGCAGCGGGGCGTCTTCGCTCAGCATGGCATCTATTTTGGCCAGTCGTCCTTCCAGGGTCTTCATTTCGTTCAGCAATTCAGCCCGCAGGGAACCTAATACTTCCCTTGATGTTTTGGGATCGGGCAGATCTCCTGCGATTTCTTTGATCTGCTTAAGATCCAGTCCCAGGGATTTCAAACGTTTTATCAAACGCATGCGGTTCAACTCCGCCGGCCCGTATAAACGGTAGCCATTGGCGGAACGTTCCGGCTTAGCCAGCAAACCTATTTTGTGATAGTAGTTTACAGTTTTTAATGTGCTTCCCGTAAGTTTAATGAAATCACCGCTTTTGATCTTATTCATGGTATCTCACCTCACCGTAAGTATAAACCCGACCCCAAGGGTCGGGTCAACAAGATTTATTAGGGGATAATTTTGTCGTGTATTTAAAAGGGAAACCCGCGGGATCAGGCCAATATAGTCAAATCTAAGCAGCTTAAAAGCCGAAACTATCCACCAACAAATAAGAGATATTTTAAGCATTGCAGGAGATATTGACAGAAAAAAAACAGGTCATTATAATAAATGCAATATGCAAAATGACGATGATAGGGAATAGTAAGCTGATCCTTGGGCTAAAGAGAACCGCTGTCTGGTGTAAGGCGGTCGAAGAGGCAAGCAGAACTCACCCTGGAGTTGCCGACCGAAATCGTTTTGGAAAGTAGGCTCGGACGGAGCTTCCACCGTTAAAAGGATGGGATATCGGATCTTAAGATCCCGTATTCTGATGGAGTGAACGGCATCAGCCGTTAATTTGAGTGGTACCGCGAAGAAAAACCCTTCGTCTCAGAGTCTGAGCGAAGGGTCTTTTTATTGCTTCCTGGTCATGACCAACAGTAGCAAGTGATAAATGTATCGGGGTATCCCGAAATCAGTACCCTTTATTAATAAACAAGGAGTGAGCAGTTTGTTGTCGTATGCGGACGAATATCGTTCCAAATTAGTTAGTGCCGAAGAAGCTGTAAAGGTAGTTAAAAGCGGAGATTGGATCGATTGGGGCCAGATCCTTTCCAATCCCTATGCCTTGGATGCAGCATTGGCAGCCCGCAAGGAAGAGTTGGATGATATCAAGATACGCCTGGTTATGAGTGCAAAATCGCACGAGATCTGGAAAGCTGATCCGGAGGGTGAAGTCTTCCATATGAATAATTGGCATTTTGGCGGAGCTGACCGGGCCCAGCATGACAAAGGAAATGCCTATCATATCCCCAACCTTTATCGCAATCATCCTCTCTTCTATAGAAAAAGCCTGTATGACGATGTTGATGTAGCCATGCTGCGAGTTCCGCCCATGAACAAGCACGGTTATTTTAATTTTAGCTGCAGTGTAGCCGTCCTGCGCGGCATCTGTGATGTGGCCAAGAAGATCATAGTCGAGGTTTGTCCGGGATTACCTTGGGCTTGCGGCGGGTTTGACGAGCTAGTACATATTTCTGAGGTTGATTATATTGTGGAAGCAGATTCGCCGGTAGTGGAGATACCGGCCGGAGTAGCTACGGAAACCGATAAGAAAATAGCTGAACATGTAATGAAAGAGATGGTCGATGGGGCTTGTATCCAGCTGGGGATCGGGGGGATGCCCAATGTGGTAGGTACGCTCCTGGCCGAATCCGATCTTAAAGACCTGGGCTGTCATAGCGAAATGTTATGTGATGCCTATTATCATTTGTTTGAGGCAGGGAAATTGACCAACAAACGCAAAACCCTCGACAGGGGCAAGACCACGTACGCCTTTGCCGCCGGAAGCAAGTTTTTATATGATTGGATGGACAACAACCCCGGTCTGGCAGCCTATCCTACTATCTATACCAACGATCCCCATAATATTGCTCTGAACGATAACGTCGTTTCGATAAACAATTGTATAGAAGTCGATCTCTACGGACAAATCTGCTCAGAGGCTTCGGGGACCCGCCATATCAGCGGTACCGGCGGACAGTTGGATTTCGTGACCGGCGCTTATAGTTCCCGCGGCGGCAAAGCCATCATCTGCTGCACTTCCAGTTATAAGGACAAGCAGGGCAACCTGCATTCGCGTATCGTACCTATGCTGCCTCTGGGATCGATAGTGAGCGTTCCCCGTACCCAGGCGCATATCATCATCACTGAATACGGCAAATGCGACCTGGCCGGCCGCAGCACCTGGGAACGGGCGGAGCGGATCATTAATATCGCACATCCCGATCTCCGTGACGAGCTGATCAAGCAAGCACAGGAAATGAAAATCTGGAGCAAGAGCAATAAGCTATATTAAGTAAAACTTTCCCGCTAATGTAGAAAAATCGAGGGTTTACTGAATAAGTAAACCCTCTTTTTTTCGGGCTTGATCAGTTTCAGAAGCCATCAAAATTGTTTGACAATTTGGACGATTGTCATAGAATAATAGGTATAAAGTATCAATTTACATAAGAAGGCTGGGGACAGAATTGAATAGTAGCAAGATACGCAATCGGGGTGATATGCCCCAACCATGGCAGAGTACATTGGAATTGGAGACCATAAAGCTGGCCAGCCAGGAACAGCAAGACCAGCTGCGGGAAGAACGCCTTCTTAATGCCGCTATTCTGGCCACTTCCAGTGACCTGATCCTTTTTTGCAACCATAAAGGACAGATCCTCCGCTACAGCCGCGCATGTGAACAGCTCATGAGCCACCGCTGGGAAGAAGATTTGAAGGGCACATACATCTGGGATTCCCTGTTGAGTCCCGGCGATATCGAGAGAGCCAAGGCTTTTTTCGACCGGGCCAAGAGCAGTAAAGGTTCACTGATACTCAAGGACCAGTACGAAACCGATTGGATAGACCCCGAAGGCAAGTTGCATTTCATAAGCTGGACCATAACCCTGTTTTGGGATGACAGCGGCAAAACCAGCTATGCCATATGCATTGGCACAAATGTCACCGAGCACCACATGATAGAACAAAACTTGCAGGAGAACAAGGCCAGCCTGCGCAGTATATTGGAAAACGCCAATGGGATAATCTACACGCTGTCCCCGGAGGGTAGGTTTCTCTTTGTTTCCCGCGGCTGGACCGACGCACTGGGACACGAGATCAGCGAGGTAAAGGGCCAATCATTCGAAATCTTTGTCCATCCCGATTATATTCCCGTCTGCCGGGAGTTTTTAAATGCCACTATGTCGACCCCCAAACCGCAAAAACCCGTCGAGTATAAAGTAAAACACTTCGACGGCACCTGGCGCTGGCATTCCTCAAGCGGGTCGGCAGTTAGGGATAAAGCCGGCAACCCCAGATACTATGTAGGACTGGCTGTAGATATAACCGAGCAGAAGCAGGCGGAAGCAGCCCTGCGCTTATCCGAGAAGAAATTTTCTAGTGCTTTTCACAGCAACCCCGACCCCACCACGATCACTACCTTATCAGAAGGATATTATGTTGATGTAAATGATGCATGGGAAGAGCAGACCGGCTTCAATCGCCGTGAAGCTGTAGGACGGACCGGTAATGAGCTGGGGGTCTGGGTCACACAGGAGGAACGCAGCTGCATGATCGAAATGATCAGGGAACAGGGGGCCCTGCGCAACTATAAGACCCGTTTCAATACCAGGTCAGGTGGGATTCGGGATTACATAGTCTCCGCGGAAATTTTCAATATGGGTGATACCCGGCATTTATTGTGTGTCCACAAAGATGTGACGGATACCATCCGGGCCCAGGAGGCCTTGCGCTTGTCTGAAGAGCGCTTTTCCAAGGCCTTCAATGCGAGCCCGGCAACCATGTCCATTACGATAATGGAGGACGGTCGGTATATAGATGTTAATGACAGCTTCTGCAGCGTTATCGGATATAGCCGGGGAGAGATCCTAGGCCGGACCTCGTCCGAAATGGGCTTCTGGGTCGATGCCAACCAGCGGCAGCAGGTGGTAAGCGCCTTGCTCGCCAAGCTACCGGTACGGGATGTGGAGATAGTCTTTCGGAGAAACGGAGGGGAAAAACGCCAGGGTTCATACTCAGCGGAACTACTCGAAATTAATGGGCAGAAGTGCCTGCTCAGTATAGTAACTGACATAACCGAACGAAAGCAGACGGAGGCGGAGATCAAATATCTGAGCTTTTATGATAAATTGACCGGACTGTATAACCGGGCCTTCTTTGAAGAGGAAATGAAACGGCTGGACACTCCGCGGGAGTTGCCTTTAAGTCTCATCATGGGAGATGTCAACGGTCTCAAGCTGGTCAATGATGCCCTGGGTCACCACCACGGGGACAATCTCCTGATAACCGCGGCAGAGACTCTGAAGAAATACTGCCGCCGTGAGGATGTAGTGGCTCGCTGGGGCGGCGATGAGTTTATCGTTTTGCTCCCGGGGTGCGACTACGATGCGGCTTACAAGGTTTTCAACCGCATCAAAAAGGCCTGTAAGAGAATAGATACTCTGCCCTTCCAGACCAGTATGTCTCTCGGACTTGCATGCAAAAATCATCCTGACCAAAATATTCGGGAGATCATTAAAGAAGCTGAAGACAAGATGTATCGTAATAAACTATTGGAGACCCGGAGCGCTCGCAGCAGGTTCATCATGTCATTGGAAGAGACGCTCTGGACCAGAAGCCATGAAACCAGGGAACATTGTCAGCGCATGCAGGAGACCGCTGAGAAGATCGGGCATGCGGTAGGTCTACCTGACAGTGAGATGGATAATCTGCTCCTGCTGGCGGCCTTGCATGATATCGGTAAGATAGCCATACCCAACAATATCCTTGAAAAAACCGGGCAGCTGACTCCGGATGAGTGGGAAACCATCAAAAAACATCCGGAGATAGGGTACCGCATTGGCTTGAGCTCCCCGGAAATGGCTCCGATAGCCGAGGCCATCCTACACCACCACGAGCGTTGGGACGGTAAGGGATATCCATTGGGGCTCAAGGGCGTCAATATCCCACTCTTGTCCCGGATTGTAGCCATTGCCGATACCTATGATGTGATGGTTTACGGGCGGCCCTATCAAACACCCGCCAGCCAGTATGAAGTAAGGACTGAATTGGAAAAGTGTGCAGGAAGCCAATTCGATCCCGAATTGGTCCAAATAGCCCTGGGCATCCTGTGGTCGGACTATCACGGCCTGCATTAGAACAGGGTATTATGCCAGAAATATCAGGGGCTTCGCTTATCGAGGTCCTTTTCTAATAGTCAGGAACGGGACGGCCAACAAGAAAAAATGCTATAGCTTGGTTATACACAGGGGAAAAGAGCGGGAGAAGATGTAGTTTGGGTAATTATTAAGGATTAGCTGCCAGGTACTGTTTTTTATTCGACAATAAGTGATATAATTCACTCATGGAAAATGTGACCAATTACCGAAGGAGTCAAGAATCTTGCAGCTTGAAATCCAGCGTTTCCTGTTTCTTATATTGCCTTATGTGATATGTACCACTCTGGCGGCTTTCATTATTTGGGGCGAAGATATCAGGCTATACTTTGACCGCTTTTTCATATATGCACTTCTCGCGGCACTGGCGCAAACCCTGACCAACCAGATCACTACCCAGGCCAATCTGGAAGTTATCAGATTTATTGTTGAAGTTGTTGTTTGCTATACTTTAGCTTTAATAGTTTTTAGAAAACCCTGGTTCTGGACATTCAAAATCTATGCTACCTCTTATTTGCTGGGATATTTGACGGTTGCCATCAGTATAGCTATTGTGATAGGCCTGCTGCATAAGCCGTTTCCGGTTATGATGAACCACATGAGCTATTGGTTGACAATATTCCTGCCGGCTAATTTACTTGGAGTTCTAGTGGCTTACCTGCTGCGGAGACTCTGGACCGCGAAACGCAGTTTATTAATTGGGATAAAGACCGGCCTCGCGACCACCCCTTCTATTTACGTAGCTCTTTTTATTCAAACCGTTCTTTTTGTTGGGCTCTCCGGGCAAATCGGTTTTAATTATCTGGGACGCAGCCCCAGTGAAGCCCTATTATTGATCTTCGGCTTATTCGTGATTTTCAGCTTGAGTATTTACGTGCTGGCTAAATATGCTTCATTCAGCCAGGGAGAACTGGCAGCTACCCAGGACATGGTCTCCGAGAATCTTATGGAAATGCTCAACACCGTGAAGGGACAGCGCCATGATTTTATCAACCATCTGCAAGTCATAAACGGGCTCAACCAATTGGATAACCGGGAGGCCCTGGATGAATATCTTTCTGATCTGCTTAGCGAAGTGAATCGCTATAATGAGATACTAAAAATCGATAACCCCATTATCGCAGCGCTAATACATGCCAAGGTATCGCAGGCTAATAACAGAGGGATAAACATGCAGGTCCAGGTAGCGGCCAACTTGAATAATATAGCGGCCGCTATTGATATGACGCGGATCATGGGCAATCTGATCGATAACGCTATGGACGCAGCTGAAGCAGCCCGAGAGAAATGGATAGACATAAAGATAGAAGAAAAGAATTCAACCATAGTCTGTTCGGTGACAAATCCCTTGCAGGGCAGCGGGACAGGATTAAATCGCTATTTTGCCCCCGGTTCATCCAGTAAACCCAGTCATGAAGGATTAGGGCTTTATGTCTGCCAGAAGCTATGCGCGAAGATCCAGGGAAAACTGGAATGGAGCTGCGAAAACGATAATCAGGTAACCTTTACCCTCACCATCCCGCAAACCGTTCTTGATTGACCTCGGAAAACCTAGAGGCCCTGGAAGGAAACGATCCGGTTCCAGAGCTGCTTGGCCAGGCTCTCCACTTTTTGTCCCATCTCTTTTTCACTCAGTCTTTCATTCAGCTTGTCGTTGGATATCTGGCGTTGGGCGATCACTGTGCTGATTATATCGATACTCTTAGGTTGTTTATCAAATACCTCATTCAGGTGTTCGCGATAGATCTCATAGGCGATCACGTCAGTGGCGGTCCTGATGGTGGCCGAACGTGGTTCGCCGGTCAACATGGACATCTCACCGAAGAATTGCCCTGGGGTGATCTGGGCAATGATCAGATCATTACCATCCCTGGTGATGCTCACTTTGAGCAGACCTACTACTACGATAAACATGGACTCCCCGGGATCGCCTTCATTAAACAAGGTCTCGTCAGCATTAAAATAACGCAGGTGCATCTGGGCGGCGATCATTTCGAGATACTCGGTCTCCAATTGTTCCAGGGCATCGATCTTGCCCAGCAGGGCCAGACGGCCTTCCTGGCTGCGATAGTCGATAGTTTTGGGCGGCATCGGCGCATAGTAAGAGTCGGCCTTGGGATAAGCCGGTGAAATTCCGGACTTCTGCAGGTTGTTGATGATGCTCTCCAGGACGAGGTCTCTTGATTTACCAGGACCGATCTGACTGGGGTCGATCCAGTATTTTACCTTGTATTCTACCCCCAGTTCATCGATGGCCCGGACCCGCACCTTGGGTTCTTCAGTTTTCAGGAAACCTTTATTGTCCAGCAGGGCCACCACGCTAGAGTGTACGATGCGTTTTACATCGCGTACCGGCACTGAAAAGTCGAAATGAAACAGGATCTCCATCTCGGCATCATCGGATGGCCGGGAGAAGTTGGTTAACACCACCGACCCCATTATATTGTTGGGAATGACTACGATATTGTTCTCATTGGTTTTAAGGCGGGTGGTACGCCAGCTGATATCGATGACCTGCCCATCCAGTTTCTCTTTGTTGAGCATTATGAAATCGCCAATGTTATAAGGTTGGTCGAAGTTGACCGCCAACCCCATAAAGAAATCCATTATGAGGGTGCGCAGCGCAAAGCCCAACACCAAGCCAAGAAAACCGGAGGCAGCAAGAATACCCGATATAGGACGGTGGAACACGCTGCTCCATATCCCGCAAAAAGCGATCAAATATATGATAGAAGAAGTTATGTATTGAGCTACGCCGGGCAGAGCCGGTCTGCCGCTACCGATCAGGATGCGGTTCCAGGTGTAATTTATGAACCGGCCAGTCAGGGCTGCGCTGAAAAACCATACTGCACACTGCAGTGCCCCAGTTAAATATATACTTTCCACATGGCTGTTTAACAAGGGCAGCCGATATTTTAACAGGGCAATACTGGTCAGCAGCAGTATCGTTGGCATCAAGAAGACCGACAGTAATTTTTTTGAATATGTAAGCACCGAGGACCACCCCCCTAAACCTGATGCAGTGATATTCGACATAAATCGCGTTCTTCCTGTGACCTGCAAAAAGAATAACACGGAGACCCGGAAAAAGTCTTAAGCTTATCTGAAACGCTGTTTTCAAGGTGGTCATAAGTAACAGTTGACTTATGCTATAATTCATATATACTTCGTGAGTAGCCGTGATGATATGTGTGAACTGGAGGAGATTCGAGATTAATAGTTTCAAAGCTTCATTATTGAATAAAGATGTTTTTTCGGTTACCTGGGAGCTGGTGCCCGGGCGGGGTGCCCGTGAAAAATCCCAGGAAGATGCGATCAAGGCTGCCGGGCAGGCAGCACAGGATGGACTGGTCCACGCCCTGACCCTAACCGACAACCCCGGAGGCCGACCGGCTATGTCTGCCGCCAGCCTGGGAGCAGAGATCCTTGAACTAGGGATCGAGCCGCTGGTGCACTTTACCTGCAAGGATAAGAATCGCAATGGGATCGAATCTGAACTCTACGGACTGGACCGGGCTGGGGTGAGGAACCTGCTGGTGATGACCGGAGATTATCCAGTCAGCGGATATGAGGGCCGGCCCAAACCGGTTTTCGATCTGGATCCCGTGCATATCTTGGACTTGATCAGCCGGATGAATGGAGGTTTGGAGATACCAGCCGGAAAAGGCACGGCCCATCATCAGCCCAGCGATTTCTTTGCCGGGGCGGTGGTGTCACCCTTTAAGGCGACTGAGTCAGAACTTATGTCCCAGTATTATAAATTGCAGAAGAAGATAGATCATGGTGCCAATTTCATTGTGACCCAGTTAGGGTTCGATGCCCGCAAGTTCCATGAGGTGCTGCAGTTCATAAGAAGCTACCAGGCTGATATCCCGGTGATCGGCAATATATATATCCTGCCCTTTGGAGCAGGAAGGATGATGAATGCCAATGAACTGCCGGGTTGTGTGGTTACGGACAAGCTGCTTGCGGAGCTGGATGGGGAAAAGACCGCTGAGGACAAGGGTGTGAGCGCACGCCTGCTGCGGGCGGCCCGGATGTATGCCATCATGAAGGGTATGGGCTATGACGGGGTGCATATCGGCGGACACAATTTGAAATATGAGCAGGTAAAATATATCATTGAAACCGGCGAGAGGCTTTCAGGAGACTGGCAGAATCTCTTGCAGTATTTCGATTATCCTCAGCCGGGCGGGTTTTATTATTATGAAAGAGATCCCGCTACCGGTCTCAATACTAAAAAGCCAGTCGATCGGGCGGGTCTGCCCGGGGATGTCCCGGTGGGATCCAATTATCGCCTGATGCGTTTCTTTCATCATTTGTTTTTTACTCCCGATAAGAACCTCTTCCCGGTGATGGAGAATTACTATCAGGGAGTAAAGGACCCCAGGAAACACTCCTTTGAGCATCTTCTGAAGGTAGTGGGGAATGACTGTAAGGATTGCGGCGACTGTGCTCTGCTGGATATCGCCTATGAATGTCCTATGTCACAATGCCCCAAGAATCAGCGTAACGGCCCTTGCGGCGGCAGCTATAACGGCTGGTGCGAGGTTTATCCCAACGAAAAGAAGTGCATATGGGTCAAGGCCTATTCCATGCTCAAGACATACCGGGAAGAGGACCAGTTGGCGAGGATGTACCTGCCGCCGGTCAATTGGGATCTCTACCAGACCTCAGCCTGGTACAATTACTTTACCGGCAGGGATCACTCCAAACTCATCAAAAAGGACCGTTAGAGCTACCGGGAAAAGTATAACCTAGAAGCAAGAGGCTTCGGTTTATGTATCTTGTTTAATTAACAAAATAATTCGACAATATTCACTCCATCAATATGGTATATGTTGATGGAGTTTTTTTATGGCATAAAAGCCCCATACTTCCCTTTTCTAGCACACGCATGCATTAATATGGAAAAGGGAGTATTGCAGGGCATCAGCCGGATAATGTAAAATAACATTATCTCTGTATTTATATTTTTGATAGGAAGGTGTTGGGAATGGCCAGGCTCAGGCATAATATATGGCTGTATTTGCTATTAATGGTCTTTGTATTTGGGCTTACGGCCCAGGCGGCTGGAGAAGATCCTAAGGGAGCAACTACGAAGTTCAATGATGTTGGAGCAACTGATAAGAATGCGGTATTCATAAACTACGTTACACAACGTGGATTCATCAGCGGCTTCCCCGATGGGACTTTTCATCCATCAGACGGCTTGACTCGGGCCCAGGCGGCAACTGTTATGGTTAAGGCCGCCGGTCTCAAGACAGGGGACACCACCAATCTATTCAAGGATGTTGCTTCATCCCACTGGGCAGCGGCATACATTTCTGCAGCCAGCAAGGCAGGGTATATAAGCGGCTTCCCCGATGGGACCTTTCATCCTGATCAGAAGTTGACCCGGGCTCAGGCTATGTCCATGCTCATGCGCCTGTGTACAGTAAAGACTTCAGATCAATTACCAGTATTAGAGGACATGGATAGCAAGCACTGGGCGGCTCCGGCTATGGCTTCCGCACTGGCCGCCGGGATGACAGGTACTTCTGAGGACGGTAAAAAGGCATATCCGGATGCGGAACTAAGCCGGTCCGGGTTGGCCAGAGCGCTAGCGATACTTATGACCAAGGACCCCGGCCTTTACCAGACTCCGTTATATGGCACAGTAACTGATATAGTCGGTAGTGTATCTATCACCCGAAACGGCATTAACTCAGTAGTAAAAGAGGACAGCAGATTAAGCCAGGGAGATAGCCTGATAACCGGTAAGAACAGCAGTGCAAGGATCAACTATCCCGACGGGAGCAGTACCTTGATGGATGCTGAAAGCGAGATATACGTCAAATCTTCGAGCGGACGGGCATACATAAAGATGGATGGTTCGCCGGGTATAGCTGTGGATTTCCTGAATGTGGATCTGAAAAAAGGCACGCTATTCGGTGCATTGGCAACTAAACATGATACAGGGGGCTCAACCAAGGAACAGGCTGCCAAACCGGCAATACTTGCAGCCCTGCCATCTTTCAAACTGGCAGCTCAGAACCAGGCAGCCCCCTGGTATAAATCCGCTGAAGCCAAGAAAGTAAAAGTTAAAGTCGATATGCCATGGGGTGTTGCGGCGGTTCGGGGGACTTTCATCAGGGTAACCGTTAATCAGGACGGTACCTGTAAAGTGAGTTGTCTGACCGGCAGTGCAGAATTAACAGGCGGGTCTGGAGATAGCGTAGCGCTGGGCGGGGGCCAGAGCAGCAGCATTGATGGGGAAGGACAGGCCGCCAACGGAGCGGGATCCTTCAGTGCAGATGACAAGGATGCTTTTGACAAGGTCCAGCAATGGGCTGTAGATGTGGCACTGATTATGGATGAGTGCAAGGCGGCTAACGAGACCAAGGCCATATTAGAAATGACGGTAGAGGTACCTGATGAGCAGGAAAGTGAAGCCACAGTTAAAGTCATCGTAGATGCACTGAAGTCTAGTGGTATTGAACTGAACGACCAGGTTATTAAGGATCTGAAGGATCAGATAGAAGGCCTGAAAGATGATGGGGATAAAGACGATGATCAAAACAAAGACCAGAACAACAATAATGATAACAACGGAGACAACGTTATTTCAGCAGTAAACTATAATACTGCTGGTGTTTTCGGCCCAGAAAGTTCGGCGGGGACACTTACCATAGCCGGCAATGCAAATATCCTGGTCGCTGGAGTAACCTTGCGAAACATGGTTATAACGGGCAATCTGATACTGGGTGCAGGCATTGGTGACGGCGACGTTACCTTGAGCAATGTGACCGTAAATGGAACCACCTATGTTTATGGCGGCGGTTCCAGCAGCGTTCATTTAGACAGCTGCAGTCTGGTCAATGTAATAGTTGACAGGGACAATAATATAGTACGCCTGGTAGCGTCTGGCAGTACCTCGGTAGGAGCTCTGGTTTTGAATTCCGGTGTCACCCTGGAAGAAAACGGGCTTAGCGGTACAGCAGCCGGCTTCTCAAGTGTGGCAACTGGTATAGACCTGCCGGCTGGGGCCCAGATCGTACTATGTGGTAACTTTGATGCTCTGAGCGTAACTGTGCCTGGATTGAATATCCAGGTTGAAGGAGGCAGCATCAACCAGGTAAGTATTGGGCAAAGTGCGGCAGGGACCAGCCTGACTTTGGAAGCTGGCTCATCGGTAGGATTGCTTTCAGTTAATGCGGCGGCCAGTGTCGGCGGCAGTGGTACGATAAGCAGCGCTACCATCAGTGTTGCCGGAGTAACTATGGCCCAGACCCCGGCCAGCCTGCAGGTGGCTCCGGGAGTATCGGCCAATGTCGGCGGTTCGCAGGTGATCGGCACTTCCACTAATAATGCCCCCAGTACTCCAATCATCACCATGACGCCGGATCCGTCTACCAGTATTACGACCAGCACTCAGGTGACTATTACGGCATCTTCAACTGATCCAGACAGAGATGCAGTGACTTATGTATGGAGCGGCAGGATAGCGGAAACCAGTACCTATCCATTGGGGAAACAAGTGGTTACAGTAACCGCAGTCGACGAGCACGGAATGGCATCTGAAGCTGCCGCGGTGGTGTTTGTTGTTACTAACGGGGCAACAGGCAGCCAATCCACCGGCGGCATGAAGCTGGAAGGGCCGGAATCAAGGATCTATGAACACGGCATTGCCGGCGGCAACATTACTAAATATACCTTCAATGTTCCTATGGTCAGCGGCCACTATGGACAAGATTATGCATGGGTAAAGGGATTGAATGTAAATACCCAGCAGTGGGACACATTGGACTTTGCCTATACTGATAACGGTATATCTTTTTCCCGAGTGATAGCTTCCGGGGCAATATACTCCCGACTAGAATTCTACTATTATACCGACCACACCTGTATGTATGATCTTTCGAATATTGTATATTCGGTTGATTATGCATTCGGAAATATCAGTGATCAAGTTCCCGCAGAAGCCGCCCCGGTGGCAAGCAATGTTACCGTTGTAGGTGAAAATACGGGCAATGGTACTACGCTGGTAGGCTGTTACGATTTTAGTGATGCCAATGGGGACCGTGAGCAGAATGTCATATTCGGATGGTACAATAATGGAGGCAGTTTTGGTTCATTTACCAATGGAACTTCACTATACCAATGGTATGTCTCCAACGAGCAAGCAGGCCTGAATAAACAGCCGATAAACGGTGCAACGGCCAGGACCTATTCCGTAGCTGCTGGAGATACCAACTATTACTTCTTCCAAGTGACCCCGGTAGCATTGAGCGGTTTGACCGGAACATTGACCGGCTCGCCGGTCTTCAGTTCGGGAACCTCGCTTGGAACGGCGACCAACCAATTGGCGAGTGAAATAACAGCTGTCAGCAGTGCGGGCAACACAGATCTACTGCTAAAAGAACTTCACAGGTTAAATCTGAACAATGTGGTCGACGACAGAAAGGCGTTCTATTGGACCGAGCAGCAAAAGGTGCCGGTAATAACGACATTAAGTAATATTCAGACCAATATAGTAGACGCCGGAAACACCAATGCCAACATTCCGAGGGCAAGCGGTCTGCGGATCTATACAGGTACCGGGCAGGGTGGAAACGTATCGTCACAAGTAATGATCTTTGTGGTAGATCAATTCGGCTGGGACTTTAATACTCAGGTTGCAGGAGTAACGGTTTCTGTTTCGGGTGGTACCATCGCATCTGTCACTAACGGAACCATCACCAGCGGAAGTGTTGGTGATCAGCAAATAACCCTGAATACTGATGCATCAGGGACAATCGTATTAACCTTGAGCATGGATCCATCGGTTCAAACCACAACGGTGAATGCAGCAAGCCCTGCCAGCGAATCCCTGCCGGCCTTAGCTGCCCATCCAAGAACGATCGTTGTTCCGGTTCTTAGCGGTTTACAGATCAGCATGCCGAATGGAGAACCGACACCAGGACTGAATTCAGCTCTGATAGCTGTTTTTGCTAAAGACCAGAACGGCAATAATTATTTTAGTATAATACCAAACGTACAAGTGACAGTAGCGGGAGGCACTTCCAAGATTGCCTCTGTTTACACCATTGAAGGTAATAGTTGTGGAACAGTCACTGCTGGAGATCTGGGCAGCCAGGCGGTTACTTTTTCTACCAGTGCCCAGGGGATACTTGCATTTAATCTGACCCTGGATGCGCCGGCTGATCAAACGGTTACCATCAATGCCACCAACGGGACGTTGACCGCTGTGCCACTATCAGTTATCTTCCACGCTCCTGTTGACATAACTTCATCTGCATTTACCATGTTAGCCAACAATAACACTGTGACCATCACATTGGGTGGGGGAACATTTAAAGCTGGTCCGATAACGGCTGCTGATTTCAGCTTCTCCGGAACTGATGCAGCAGCACTGGCCGCTGGCACCTTTACGAGAGTAAGTGATACGATAGTAACCATCTCCGGGCTTAGCGGCCGTGCCGGGACGGATAATACGGTTACAGTCAAAGCTGCTACCATGGCAACCCAGGCTTACGCCGTGTCCATCGCAGCAAGTACGGTCTGCAGTGCGGTGACCTCACAGCCTTTTACCATGTTGGCAAACAACAATACGGTTACCATAACCTTGACCGGGGGAACATTTAAAGCTGCTCCGATAACGGCCGCTGATTTCAGCTTCTCCGGAACCGATGCAGCAGCCCTGGCACTCGGCACCTTTACCAGGGTCAGCGATACGGAGGTAACCATCACCAATCTGAGCAACTTATCGGGAACGGATAACACGATAACAGTTTATGGTACGACCCAGGCAACACAAGCGAGTTCAGTGTCTGGTGCAGCAAGTACGGTCTACACTGCCTTGACCTCACCCTGGTTCACATTTGCTGAAGGTGACAACACGGTGACTATAACCTTAACTGGAGGAACTTTCAAACCCAGTCCCATATCGGCCGCTGACTTCGCGTTCTACGGAGATAATGGAACAAAGCTTGCAGCAGGGACTTATAACAGGGTAAGCGATACGATAGTAACAATCACCGGTTTGAGTGGCCTATCGACCGTGACAGATAATGCGGTCGAGGTATACGGCGCTACTCAGGCCACCCAGGCGACAGCGGTGGCGGCAGCAGGAAGCCCAACAATATAGAAAAGGGGAATTTTCCCGGGGTTTTGCCCTATTAAACCTAAAAGCTCTCTCGGAACTGCTTCAGGCATTCTCTGGGGGAGCTTTTTTATCTTCTATCATTCCGGTTTGTAAACCTGATACACTAATGCTTGACAAAGACCGGGGAATACTTTAAACGTATAACAGTGAAGAACGATTATTTGCCGGGAAATTAGAATATTCGAGGTGGCTGAATGGATAAGGTCGAATTGATCGCAACTTCTTCTTTTGGGTTGGAGGCAATAGTAGCCCGGGAGGTCAAGAACCTGGGTTATGAAGATATAGTCGTAGAGAATGCAAGGGTGAGTTTCAAGGCTGACCTGCCAGCCATCTGCCGGGCCAATCTCTGGCTGCGGACCGCTGACCGGGTACTGGTCAAGATGGGTGAATTCAAGGCTACTACCTTTACTGAACTGTTTGACCGGACCAGGGCCTTGCCCTGGACCGACTGGATCCCAAGCGATGCCAGTTTTCCCGTGCAGGGTAAATCTATAAAGTCCGGATTATTCAGTGTTCCTGATTGCCAGGCTATTGTAAAAAAGGCGGTAGTCGAGAGCCTGAAAGAGCGTTACCATAAGAATTGGTTTGAGGAAACCGGCCCCCGCTATAATATCGAAGTGGCCTTGCTCAAAGACACGGCTACCCTTACCCTGGACACCAGCGGTGCCGGCCTGCACAAACGCGGCTATCGCAAGCTGTCCGCCACTGCCCCGCTTAAGGAGACCTTGGCGGCTGCTATGATCGATCTTTCCCGCTGGCATCCGGACCGGTTGTTTATGGACCCCTTCTGCGGGTCCGGCACCTTGCCCATCGAGGCCGCACTCATTGCCATGAATCAAGCCCCCGGTCTCAAGCGGGAGTTTGCCGCAGAAAAATGGCCGTTGATACCTATCCGGTTGTGGCGGGAAGCCAGAAGAGAGGCCAATGACCTGATCAGGCGGGACCTGCCGCTCAAGATCCGGGGCAGCGATATAGATCCTGCGGTATTGAGCCTGGCCCGCTATCACGCTAAGCAGGCTGGAGTTGAGGACAAGATCCACTTCCAGCAGATGGCCTTTGACCAGGTGCAGACTAAAGAGAAATACGGTTTTATGGTCTGTAACCCTCCTTATGGCCAGCGCCTGGAAGATATCCCTACGGTGGAAAGGCTCTACCGGGATATGGGTGGGATCTTTCGTAAGAATTTTGATACATGGTCCTTTTATGTGCTCACCCAGCACAAGGACTTTGAGCGCCTGCTTCGCCGTCCGGCCGATAAGAAACGCAAACTCTATAATGGCCGGCTCGAGTGCCATTATTATCAATTCTACGGGCCCAAGCCGCCCCGGCGGGAGCAGCCGGGAGATTAGTGCCTAAAAGAAAAACAAACCGGAATGCAACACCGGTTTGTTTTTTTAATTCAATAACTTGTTCGTGTTAGCGGATCGGTGCGGTGCCGAAAATAACTCCTGAAAAATCGCCCGTTGGCCGAGGTGCCACTGGCAAAGCGTTAAGCATAGTGATAACAGGTGGTATCTTTATTGACAATCTGCCCGTAATATGGAAAAATTCAAAGAAAGATGCCTGAATTTGTCGAGGCAGAACTAATTATAGTCCATATCATTGGATAAAGAAAACCTGCCAATCATCACCGTCGATTAGAATGACCTGCTTGGTTGGGTGGGTCGTTTCATCCTAGCCCGGAACCAGGTTTGTCCGGAAACACAGGACCGGGTCTTATGCATGTCTTTTGTCAAATGAAGATCCTTGAAGGGATAGATACATATGACGCCTGATCGGAATGGGAACAAAGCTGAGGCACAGTCTGCCCAAGGCATCAACAGGATAGTATTTAATGGTCTGCAGCCCGAAAAAAGGCTAGCCCGGTTTTGGTGGATTATCCTCCTTCCCGGGCTTCTGGCGGCGGCGATACTCATCTCGTTACTGCCGCGGGAAATGTTGATAGAACAGAGCAGGCTGGCCGAGCAGAAGGATATCCAGCGCAGTATCAATTTAATGCGTTACGCGGTACGGGCTGAGATAAATGGGTTGGATTCGCTGGCCGCAGATTGGGCCACCTGGGATGAAACCTATCAGTTTATGAAGGACCACGATCCGACATTCCTGAAGAGAAATATCAACTGGAAGGCATTATCTAACAAAAGTCAAATCGACCTCATCTATTTTCGTGATAACAACGGCCGCTACATTTGGGGAGGGCAAAGCCCCAGATCCTCGTCACTATCCGGCGGCAGTATGGCTTCACACCTTGATCCTGAATTAGTGGCAACCTTTGACCGACTTATTGGCCCCTCCTCCAATGGGATCATACTTACCAGGAAAGCTGAACCGATGGTGGTCAGTGCTCACGCCATCATACCCAGCAGCGGGGAAGGACTCCCCCGGGGCACTCTGATCATGGGTCGACGACTGGGCCAGGATGTTGTTTCGAGATGGGCAAACCAGACCCAGTTGGATATACAACTGAATTATCCTGGGGGGCCAAGTTTTTCTGTACCCCAGCGCGAGGTCTTGCAGGAAATAGGGGAGACTCCAATATTACGGGGTACACCGGATGACCAGCGGGTATATATCCTGATGCGGGACCTGAGTGGTCAGAAATGGCTGGCTTCTATCAAGTGGCCGGGTAGTACCTGGCAACAGGCCAGAAAGATAGCCAACAATGCCTTTATTGTCTTTTTCAGCATCATAGCGCTGGGGACGATCATTATTATTGTCGCATTTCTCTCTTATATGGCTCAGGTCAACAAAAACCGCCGCAAACTTGCCCGGGAACTTGCTATCCGTACCAGTGAACTGGAGGCATCCGAAACCAGATACCAGCAGATGATAGAAGACATGGAAGATGCCGTTTATATCTATGACATGGATGAGAACCTGCTGCACTACAATATACAAGCCTATACCCGCCTGGGCTACTCTGCCGAGGAGATGGCAGTTCTGGAACCTCCCAGCATCATCGCTCCGGAATGGCAGGATAATAGTCGGGCACAGACAGCCTTGATAGCAGAGGGGACCAATCTGGTCTATGAAAGCTATCATGTCAGGAAAGATGGAACAGTATTTCCGGTAGAGGTTTCATCGCAGATAATAGAGTATAATGGCAAACCCTGCGTATTGAGCATCGTCAGGGATATTTCCCGGCGCAAAGAAGCAGAGGCCGCCCGTGAAGCATCAGAACGCCTTTATCGGGTGATCTTCGAGAATTCCCCGGTAGGCATTATCTATATCGATAAAGAAAAGCGGATCATCCGGGTGAATCAGTCCATGAATGTAGTGACAGATGTACAATATTTTCGGGATCGCTACGGTCAGCAGTTTACCCTGGACATCATTGATCAGGAACTGATGGATCTGCTGGAGATGGCTATAGCCGGACAGGAAGGACATTTCGAGGGTGAATACCAGCCGCCCCCAGGCGGACCGCTGCTCAACCTGCGGATATTATTCAGACCGGTCAACGGTGACGATTTGCCTACGGATGTTATTTGCATGGTGGAGGATATTACTATTCGCAAACGTGATGAAGCACAATTGCGGCAGCTTTCTACGATTATCGAGAAGAGCCCGGTATCCGTCGTTATTACTGATAGTGAAGGCCTTGTCCAATATGTCAACCAAACCTTTATCCGGGTAACTGGTTTTGAACTTGACGAGGTAGTGGGAGAACGGCTCAATATTCTGAACGCTGATTACCGGGACGAGCTGATCTACCAGGATCTACTGAAGGCCATGGAGTTGGGGGAGGTCTGGCAAGGTGAATTCCGCACCCTTACCAAACTGGGTGATCTTGTCTGGGAACGGGCAGTTATAGCCCAGGTAAAGGATACTGAAGGCCGGCTGACCAATATCGTTGTTATCAAAACAGAGATAACCAGAGAGAAATTGATGGAAGAGGCAGATTCCTTCATCAACTCCCTGGTATTCAGCCGGGAGTTAGAGACTGACCTGATAAAACAAGCACTTGAAAAGCTGCTTTACCTGATAAACAGTCCGATGGGGACAGCCAGTATACATAATGAAATAGGTGTACATGAGGAACTGGTAGCTTTCAGCCCGCCGGGAGGACCACTAGGTGAATCAGATATGCCGGCGCAAGGGCATATGTTCTTTTCAGATAGAGAACCATGGAGTGAGTGTACCAGGGCCGGCAAGATCAGTACCATCAATGATTTTTCAATATACGCCGGGGACCTGCCCCCTGAACATCGGATGATAAAACGGGCTTTGATCGTTCCCGTATTGACAGCCTTGGGTGAGGTAACAGCTCTAGTCGTAGCTGCCAATAAGGAAAACGATTATACCGCGCTGGACACTGAGATAATGGCCTATTTTGTTAATAACATATGGAAGATGCTTTTGATGCGGCGAACGGAGCTGGCTCTGCAGGAGAGCCAGAAACAGGCCCGGGTTATTTTCGAGACGGTCCAGGCTGGCATCATATTGATCGATGCCGAGGACCACCGGATAATAGACGCCAACCCCGCCGCCCTTTATATGTTTGGCGGCGGTTTAGAGGAGATAAAGGGTCAGATGTGTAACCGAATGCTGTGCCCTGCCCAGGAAGGAGCCTGCCCGGTGCTGGACCTTGACCAGCCGATCGACCGGTCAGAAAGGACCCTGATTCGCAAGGACGGTACGGAACTCCCTATTTTAAAGGATGTGACCCGACTCAGACTGGGCAGCAAAAATTATCTCCTGGAGAGCTTCGTCGACCTTACCGAACGCAAGGCCATGGAAGAACAGCTTACTATGGCGAAAGAAGCTGCTGAGACTGCCTACAGGGCCAAGACCATGTTCCTTGCAAGCATGAGTCATGAGATAAGGACTCCTCTGAATGCTATCCTGGGCTATGCCCAGCTTATGAAAAGGGACGCCGGCCTGTTACCGGATCAGGAACACCGGTTGAACATAATTGAAGGCAGCGGCATCCATCTGCTAAGGATAATCAACGATATCCTGGAGATGGCCAGGCTGGAGGCGGGGCGCAGCACCTTGCATGAAACCATCTGTGACTTTGACCGTATGTTGACTGACATTGAGAATATGTTTAGGCTGCGGGTGGCAGAGAAGGGGATTACTCTTTCGCTTGAAAGCAATGGGTTGATGGCGCCGGTAATGGCGTTTGATGAGGGCAAGGTAAGACAGGTATTGGTGAACTTGATAGGCAATGCAGTGAAATTTACCGAACGCGGGGGTATCATGCTGCAAGTCACTCAGGCACCGGTCTTACCTGCAATAAGTGATCTGATACTGGAGGATGGAGACGAGTTTCTAAATATCATCGAGGTTGAAGATACTGGGAAAGGCATCCCGGAAGAAAAGCATGAACTGATATTTGGGGTATTCGAGCAGGCCCACCATGACAAAAACTCTGAAGGCGGGACCGGATTGGGTCTGGCCATAAGCCGAAGCTATGCCGAACTGCTGGGAGGTCATCTTGAGTTGGTGAAAAGCCAGGTGAATAAGGGAAGCTTATTCAGGTTTACTTTTAAGGGCAGATCAGCTCAGGCCGATGCTGTTTTTGAAAAAACCGGTGCAAAAACTGTTAAGTCGGTAGCAGCAGACGGTAAAGAGTGGAAAGTGCTGGTTGTAGATGACCGGGAAACCAATCGGGAACTACTGACTCAGTTACTTGGCAGGATCGGGTTTGAGGTCCGGGATGCTGCTGACGGTTTAGCAGGGGTCAAAGAATTTGGAGCCTGGCACCCGGACCTTGTCCTTATGGATCTGATGATGCCGGTGATGGACGGATATGAAGCTATAACCAGGATCAGGCAGAGTGATGCTGGCGATACTGCCGCAATTATCGCCATATCAGCCAGTGTCATGGAAGAGAGCGAGGCGGAAGCCCGGAAGGCCGGGGCTGATGCCTTTATCCGCAAACCCTTCCGGGAGCATGATCTTCTCGATCTGATCCAGCTGCTCACCGGAGTTGGGTTCAACTATGCGGAAGAATCGGTAAACGAAGTCCGGGAAGAGATGACCGATCATTATGCGGCAGGGCAGGTCTTCACTCCCGAATTGTTGGAGAGATTAAAGGAGGCTGTTGAAAAGGGCGATATGCGAGAAATCAAGGAACTGATCAACAATATCTCCATTATTGATAGTATCCTGGCAAAGAAAATGTTTAAAATGGCTGACAATTATAATTACCAGGGCTTGATGAAGATACTCGGCAAACTGTAAGAAGGAGATCCACGCCGGTATCTTGCAGGCGATCGGGTTAACAGAATTCCAAGAGGAGGCGGTAAGGATGAGTGAATACCAACTGGCCAGGCCCAGCATAACGATCGTCGATGATATTCCTGCCAATCTGGGATTATTAGACAACCTCCTCCGGGATGGTGGGTACCAGGTCTATGCCTTCCCCGGCGCGGAAATGGCTATCCGGGCAGCAACCAAGAACCCGCCGGATCTGTTTATGCTCGACATCAATATGCCAGAGATAGATGGATATGAGGCCTGCCGGATATTGAAAGCTGATCCACAGTTAAAAGATATACCAGTGATATTTATCAGTGCCTTGAATGAACCAATGGATAAGGTAAAGGCCTTTGGTCTGGGAGGAGTCGATTACGTAAACAAACCATTTCAGTTTGAAGAGGTACTGGCCCGGGTAGTTACTCATATCAAGCTCTACCGCATGCAGAAGCAATTGGAGAGTTATAACGTCCTGCTGGAAAACCGCGTGGCCAATCAAGTCCAGGAGATAGCCGATTCACAGATGGCCACCATCATGGCCCTGGCCAAACTGGCCGAGTCCCGTGACGACGATACCGGGCGACATCTGGAGCGAGTACAGGCTTTTTTCCGGGTCATGGCTCAGCACCTGGGGCTTAACGGCAAACATATCGAATTCTCCGAGGGAACTTTTAGTCAGAACAGCCACTTTGCCTGTGCGCTTCACGATATCGGAAAGGTAGGGATTCCCGATGCCATACTTCTCAAACCGGGCCGCCTGACCACTGAGGAGTTCGATGAAATGAAAAAGCATACGCAAATAGGCAGTGATACTCTGCAGAGCGTTTATGAGAAATACCCGCACAATAACCTGGTGAAGATGGGCATCGCCATCAGCCGCTGGCATCATGAACGATGGGACGGAACCGGGTATCCTGACGGCCTGCGCGGAGAACAGATCCCGTTGGCTGCTCGTATCATGGCCGTAGTCGATGTTTATGATGCTTTGCGCAGCCAGCGGCCATATAAAGAAGGGTTTTCTCACGAAAAATCTCTGGCGATCATGATGGCCGGAAGAGGAACGCAGTTTGATCCGGATATCATAACAGTATTATTGCAGATAGAAAGGGAGTTCGATGAGATATTCAAAGAGATGACCTGATTAGGCTTTTGCAAACAAAATAAAAACTAGATGGAATCTTTGCTGCTATAGCGGTTCAACCTTGTGACCAGCGAGCCGGAATGAAGTTCGAAGAGATGATGGTCATAGTCATAGAAGTAAATGGAGCGTCCTTCTTCCGGGACCCGGGGGCGGGAAGGCTTGACCTCCAGGCCAAGGCTCCGGATCCTTTCCTCATATACGGCAAAATCCTCGTCCCGAATGGAAAAAGCCACATGATTATAGCTTCTTTCACTGACTGCATCACTCTCCATCAGGCAGATCCATAACCCGCTTATCAGCAGGAATTTTTCCGGACCCAGGCCGAAATAAAGGCTGCTGCTGTTATATATCTCCTGAGCATCGAAGACGTATCGAAATAGATCGGCGCTTTTTGCCAGATCCTGAACCAGAAAGGTCAGGTGACTAATGCCTTGAATCATTATGAATCCTCCCCGCAAGGTTTGTGAACCAATTTTAGATGCCAATCGCAAATTCAACCTGATCTATTTAAATATACGGGAGATCTTTGGAAAACTTGCCCGGGTAATTAATGATGCCAGATTGTTGTCTTATTACCAGTCGGGGCCTAAGTCCCCGAGTAATTTGTCTAAATTAGCAATATAATGTTCTTAATTTTCTGATTTGTGTTAATATTAAAAAAAGACCTCGTGATCGGTAGAACAAGTGCTAAATAAAGGCCTGCAGAAACAGAGAAAGACTTAAGGCAATAGGGGGAATGGTTATGGGAAGCAAGTTCTTTGAAGAGTTCGAACGCATGGTTCCGGCGATTGCTGAGTTGTTTGGTGATATGCCCATGGGTTTTTATAGTACCGACCGGCATAAATTCCTAATGGTGCACGAGCATAATTATGTCGTGCCATTTGCCAAGGCTGGATTGGAAGTAAAGAAGGGCGGGGCGGCCGATAGCGTGATGCAGAACAAAAAACCCGTCTCCATGGAACTGCCAGCCTCGTTTTACGGGACTCCTTTGAAGGTTTCATGTTTACCTGTATTCGATGATGATGATCCCAACCTCGTAATCGGTACATACGGTTTGGCCCTGGCTCGGGACACCGCCACCGCGGTGAGGGAGACCGTGGATAGCTTTAAGGCTGGATTGGGTGAAGTAGCCCAGGCGACGGAACAAACCGCCGCCGCCGCCGGTGAGATCAGTATAAGCACTTCTGACCTGCGGGATGAGATCGTAGCTATTGGTAAGGTATCCGGAGAAATCAATCAGGTTCTGGACGCAATAGGAAATATAGCGGCCCAGACCAAGATGTTGGGCCTTAATGCCGCGATCGAGGCAGCCCGGGCAGGCGAAGCCGGCCGCGGATTTGGCGTAGTTGCCGAAGAGATCAGGAAGCTGTCCGATGATTCCCGCAGTACAGCGGAACTCATCCGCAACATGACTAAAACCATAGAAGCCAAAATCTCGGAGACCATCGGGAAATCGACTACCGCACTTGATGCCACCCAGGAACAGGCCGCGGCCACGCAAGAAATAACCGCCCGCTTGCAGGAACTGGCCAGCCGGGCGGAGGAACTCGAGAAAATTGCTGCCAAGATCTAATACATAGTCTATATCGGTTTTTAGAGCAGGGTGGGGCTAGCATTCCCCCGCCCTGTTTTTGTTTTGCTTGGCCTGATCTATCCTGGTTTGAGCAGCATCGTAGCAGCGCTGTTGTCCTTCATTTTCTATGAGCAGCGGCGGGATTTCTCGGGGCCGCCCGTTGCGATCCAAAGCCACCATGAAGAAATAGCCTTCCGACACGTTTTTGATTATTCCCCGTTCCAGGTCTTCAGCCTGCACACGGACCAATACCTCCATAGAGGTCTTGCCGGTATAGGTCAACTCAGCCGTACAGATGACCAGATCACCGACAAAGATAGGCTCGATAAACGAGAGCTGGGTGACGCTGGCAGTGACTACGTTGGACAGGCAGTGTCGGGCGGCCACTACACCAGCGGCTGAATCCATCAGTTTCATCACCTCACCGCCGTGCATATTTCCAGCAACATTGGCATGATAGGGGAGAACGATCTGAGTCATGGTGACCGTCGATTCAGAGCGGGGCTTGGGCTGCATAACCATAGTCTCAACTCCTTAATCCTTGTTGATCTAATGCTACTAATTATAATAGAAAAGTTCAAACATCTTCCTCGTGGTACCTTATAAACCCTAATTGTGTATCTTATGGGCGAGTAAAATTCGTGTAGGGCAAGGTGGAGGAATGAGTAATACTGGGTGTATTGCGATTGACGACAACGCAGTCATACATGAATTTAACCGTCAAGAATATATATAATTGGGGTTTATCGGGTACTTATAATCTTGCCAAGGGAGTCAAAAGATTGTACAATGATTGTGCCGTGCTAGACGGGGAATTAGCGGTGCCCTGTAACCTGCAACCCGCTACAGCAGGGTTGAATTCCTGGACTGAGGGTCTATCTTGTAAGGTCCGGCTTGAATAAGTGGCTGAGAAGTCTGGGTCCTGTGCAACGGGACATTCTGAACCGTGTCAGGTCCGGGAGGAAGCAGCACTAAGGGGTCCATCCCGTGTGACGCAGGGTGGCCTGGATGGAGCTAACTGTTCAAGTAT
>JBLMZJ010000156.1:0-19543 GCA_050258735.1 Deltaproteobacteria bacterium
GGCTGGTGCCAGTGATAATACGGTCAAGAGAATTATTAATTGAAGGGTATTAGATAAGTTTTGGGGACTGTCAGCGGTGCCCCCTATCTGAAGATTTACACCAGGTATTTGAAGAGGTGCGGCTGCGGCCGATGACGGATGGAATACTAATATCACCAATATCATGGCAACCAGCATGGCAAATATGTATCGGTACGACTGTTTACGTTTATTCATAATCACCACTTCTTCCACCACGATCTGTATCGTTGGGGCTGGATTGAGCAAGATTATCAAGCCGCCGGGCTTGTTCCTCAATCAGCCAATGAAACTCCTTTCTATTCTGGCTGTAAGTTTGACGTGGTTTAAAAATACTGTTTACCACAGTCTTCCATGAATATGTTTCAATCGGTATTGTACCCTGCTCTACCAGGAATTTGTCGATCTGTCGGCTTATATCCTTATCATCCACCTTAAACAGCAAAGATATATTATGATCGGTAACGCCCAGACCGTAAACCACGTTTCCCGCCTTGCACAATACAATACTGCGATTGTGGTCCAGGAATATCTCATCTACGACCTTTAACCATTTACCCTGCATCCTAGCCGTGCTTCGCTGCCCAAAAAAGCGAACCACTGTCCAGGCAGCCCCCATGATGACCGCCAAAATCAGGATCAGCTTTATGATATCCACCCAGATACTGCCGCCAGTACCTGCGGGCTGTTGCTGCTGATCAAGGGCCTGATTGACCTGGCCAAAGTTGTCTACAGCGACAGCATTGATCACCAGCAGGGGAATCAAGGTCATAGCTAACAATATTGCGATACTTGCTTTTTTCTTAGAGATTCTAAGCATGATTCCCTACACCAACAACTATTCCAGAGCCTTACTGACGGCTTCGATAACTCTTTCCGGTTGAAAAGGTTTCACTATGAAATCTTTAGCACCGGCTTGTATTGCATCGATAACCATGGCCTGTTGGCCCATAGCACTGCACATAATAATGCGGGCGGTCCCATCAAAAGATTTGATGGCCTTGACTGCCGCAATACCATCCATGTCAGGCATGGTGATATCCATAGTCACCAGGTCGGGTTTGAGTTCCTTGTACCTGTCGACTGCGACAGCTCCATTTTCAGCTTCGCCTACAACATTGAAACCGTTCTTGGTTAGGATATCCTTGATCATCATACGCATAAAGGCGGCATCGTCGACAACCAAAATAGATTTACTCATCTTTATCCCCCTAACAACTTATTGAAGTTTGCTCATCCTGTCCATAGGACTGATAATGGCCGTGATACGAATTCCATAATTCTCGTCAATAACTACTACCTCACCCTTGGCAATGAGTTTTCCGTTGACCAGCATGTCTACGGGTTCACCGGCTAGTTTATCGAGCTGAACGATGGCACCTTGATGCAATTCCAGGATATCTTTGATGGTCTTTTTGGTCTTGCCTAATTCTACTGCTATATCCAAAGGAACATCCATAATCAGGCCGATATTTTGAGGTGTATTCATGTATTCAACCTCCCGAAGGGGCGCAAACTGGGCCGGCTGGACATATTGCTGACCCTTTTTGACCCCGGATGGAATGTCATTATAGGCAGCCTGGGTCCACATGTCAGGTGCCGGATAACTGGCCTGGACAGGGGGTTCCTGGTATTGGGGAACCGGGTCCATTCTGGGCGGTGGCGGCGGCGGTGCGGCAGCCTGAGGCGGTGCCGGAGCGGCCATGATCCCTTCCACATTGGATTCTTCCACGGTATTACCCATCAGGATATCGATCATGTTCTTTACTGCTTCCAACGGAATAATCTGCATTATCTCGCTGTTGATCAGGTCTTCTATCTCCATTTTGAACTGGATCCTGACCAGCTCGTTGTAAGCACTGGCTAAAGTCAATCTCTCCCTGCCAAAATCCATCAGGGTCAAGCGAGGCGGTGCAATATCTATGCGCTGGTTAAACATTGATGATAAGCTGGTAGTGGCTGAACCCATCATCTGATTCATGGCTTCTCCGACCGCGCTCAGTTTTATATCATCAAGCGTGATCTGCACGCCGGTCCCGTCCCCACCCATCATAAGGTCGGCAATGATGCAGGCATCCTCCTCTTTGATGACCAGGACATTGGTTCCAGCCAAGCCAACCGTATACTCTACCTCAGCCACAACGTATGGCATCGGATAGTCATCCTGAAGCTGGGCGGTAGATATAATTGCTACATCGGGAGTAGTAATAGATACCTTCTTGCGCAGCAATGTTGACAGGGTGGTTGCAGCCGTACCCATACTGATATTGCCGATCTCACCCAGGGTATCCTTTTCAAAATCACTCAATTCGGTGGTTGAGCCACCACCTGTTGATGGTTGATCAGTATTGTCCTGTACCTTTAACAGGGCATCAATCTCTTCCTGGGACAATATTCCATCATTCATCTTCATTCCCCTCCTCTATGATATGGGAGATCTGTACAGCAAATTTATTGTCATAAACACCGGGCCGACCGTAAAACTTAGTATATTGCCCGATGACAACCTCCAGATCAGTCTTGATATTGCGTTCCAGCGGAACAATATCACCTGGAGCCAGTTCTAACAGGTCTTTGACCGTTATAGTAGTTCTCCCCAGAAGAACCTTCACCGGAACATACGCATTCTCGAGTTTGGTACGAATAGCCGTGGTATCCTCCGGGGTTGACCTCGAACTGGTCGAAGAGTAATAGTAATGGACATTGAGTTTATCCATAATGGGTTCCAACATTAGAAACGGGATACAGATATTGACCATACCTACCACGTCTCCCATCTGAGTCTCCAGAGAAACAATCATCATTATTTCTGAAGGAGATACCAATTGAGTAAACTGAGGATTGGTCTCTACCCGGTCCAATGAGGGAGACATTTCAATTATGCCCTCCCACGGCTCCTGCAGGTAATCCAGCATGCGCTGGGCGATTTTTTCCATTACGGTCAGTTCGATTTCCGTCAATGGACGGGTCTTGGTCGGCGCATAGCCAGGACCGCCGAGTAAACGATCCAGGAAAGCAAACCCCAGGTTGGGGTTGATCTCCATTATCGCGCTGCCCTCCAGAGGATATAGCGAAAAGATATTCATAATTGTAGGGTTGGGGATGGAGCGAATGAATTCCTCGTAGGTCAGCTGCTCAACCGACAATACTTCCATGGTGACCGGTGCCCGTAACTGGGCAGAAAGATATGTACCAAGGGCACGTGAATAATTTTCATATATCACCTGCAAGGTATGTATCTGGTCTTTGGAAAACTTGCTGGGCCTGCGAAAATCATAGACCTTGACCTTTTTACGGGTCTGTTCCTCCTTGAGTTCGTTGGCATCAACTGAACCACTGCTGAGAGCTGACAACAAGGCATCGATCTCGTTTTGTGAAAGGACCTCACTCAACTGTCTCCCCCCCTTTCATCCCCACTCGGGGTTATTGCATTATAAAGGTGGTAAAGTAAACACTTTTGACAACTTCACTGCCCAATTTGGCATTGATCTTCTTTTTCATTTCCGCCTTTAAGGATTTTTGATTGCTGACATCCAAATCAGCTACTGATTTAGACGACAAAGTACTCAAAATGGTGTCCTTGATAACAGGCATGAAGGTAGTTATTTCTTCTGCAACTTTTGCGTCTTCCACTTCTACATATACTTCAACTTTGAGGAACCGAGTTCCTCCTTCATCATTAATATTTGTGGTAAATTCACCAGCAGAAACCAAATTTCCCGTCATGGTCTCTGCTGCCTCCTCTTTCTGAGGAACCAGAGGAGCAATCAAGCTACGCAGCATAAAATATGAAGCCCCTATGGTAAGCAAGAAGACCGCCAATCCAATAATAACGATTTTAAAATCAAAACCACCTGTTGTTTTTTCTTGAACCGCCTCGGTGTTTTTTTCCTCAGCCAACACAATCCCCCCTGGAATCATTTTTTGATATTGTTTATAGACCTTTTCCTGAAGTTTATTATGTCCTCCCGGATCTTGTGCATCGACTCCCTGACCACGAGCTTTTTGCCCGTAGTCAAAGTGATCACAGTATCCGGGGTTTCTTCCATCTGTTCAATTATATCGATGTTCAGAGCTAAACGCTCCCCATTCAAACGGGTCACATAAATCATAACAAACCTCAAATGAATCTATCCAGGGGGCTGTGCCCCCCGGATAGAAGCCTTATTACCTCTTAAGGTTGACCAATTCCTGAAGCATCTCGTCCGAGGTAGTGATTATACGTGAATTCGCTTGAAATCCGCGTTCAGTCACTATCATGTCGGTGAATTCTTCAGAAAGATCAACATTCGACATTTCCAACGCATTAGCTACTATGGAACCTTTACCGTCTATACCCGGCTGTCCGACTATCGGTTGACCTGAATTGACCGATGTTTGCCACATGGTCCCTCCCACCTGCTGCAGACCGGAAGGATTATCAAAAGTGGCTACGGCTACCCGGGCTATGCTCTTGGTCTGGCCATTGTCATATACACCGGTTATAGTTCCGTCGGTTCCCACAGAATATTTTACCATGCTCCCCGACTGATAGCCATCCTGCGTGTCAAAATGACAATTATCAGTTCCAGAATACTGGGTCACCTTTGTCATATCAACAGTACAGACTACATCCTTGGCAAGAGCTTCCTGGGTGGGCTGTACCGGTACGGTTAAAAGAGTATTCTTGTCAATAGTCAATTGGACCTGAGCATACCAGGGTTGGGCAGTAGGCGACTGACTGGCGACCACTCCGTCAGAATCGAAGCGCAGGTTATAGATCCTGGCTACATCTTTGTCGGTAGCAAGAGTTACTGCTGCGGGGGTCGAAGCTGTCACTGTTGCCGCCCTTAGATTGACCGACTGACCAAAATTGGTTCCAGCAGCAAAACCAGTAGCCCGGTTAAACAATGGATTCAGCGACAGATCGCAAGCCCAGTTGGTTTCAGTCGCAGTAGGCGCAGTTCCTGTAACACTGGTTTTAAAGAAACGGGCATATACAGTCTGTTTACGGCCCAAAGAATCGTAAGTATCAAATGAAACGATTTTTTGATCATCGCTTTCCGCCGGGAATTCGCCGGTTGCCCCAGTTGTAGCAGGGTTGATATCATCGGTTGTCGGGGTGGCATCTGTAAACTGGGGAATGTCATAGTCTGAATTCAGATTGCCGGTTATGCTTACATTTTCCGTAGCCCGCGGGGCTATTTCCTTGTAATCGGCAATGTTTATGCCGGTAGTAGCTCCCGAGGCATCAATGGAAAAATCGCCGGTATCCGTTGCCCGGGTCGGGTCGGTGTTGGCCATCCAGCCTTGCACCATGTAACCATTGGAGTTTACCAGGTTGTAAGTGCTGTCCCAGTCAAAAGCACCGGCCCTGGTGTAGAATGCCTCATTGCCGTTTTTGACGATAAAATAGCCGTTGCCGCTACAGGCCATATCAGTGGTCTTGTTGGTGGTAGTAGTCGGAGCCGACGTGTGTATCTGATCGATACTTGCCACCTGGGATCCCAATCCAACTCCCATAGGGTTGGTACCGCCCCGTACATCAGACGGGATGGTGCCGTAGCGCATGGATTGATACAGGGTATCCGCGAAGACTACCCGGCTCTTCTTATAACCATTGGTATTGACATTGGCAATGTTGTTGCCTATAACATCCATACGTGTCTGGTGAGCTTTCAAACCAGAAACGCCGGAATACATGGATCTCATCATCTTTACATGACCTCCTCATATTCTTTTGTCTCGGACGCATCTCTCATTCAGCGTCCGGGGGCTTCCTCCCAGAGGTCCAGCCCTAGATTATAACTGCACTATCGATGTTGGTGAATACATTTTCCTTGAGGCTCTGTCCATCGACCGCAGTGATCACGGTATTGTTCTTGACACTTACTAAAAGGGCCAGGTTATCCATCAGGACCAGCGAGTCCCTCGAACCCTTCTCCCGGGCCTTGCTGACGGCTTGGTTCAGCTTATCCAGATCATCCTGGGTAAACTCGATATTCCGGTCCGCCAATCTTTGCTGAGCATGTTGGGAAAACTTCAATTCCGTCCCCAACTTCTGCGCAAGGACCTGATCGAACTTCCCTTTAACTCCAACAGACTGTTTGCTGTTGTCCTTGGAGGGTATTACCGGCTGGACCGGTTGTTGGGGAAAATATACCTGTTTAGATGTCATCTTCCGCACCCTCTTCCGGTACCAGGATACCCATAAGATCGTCCAGTTTGTCGATTAATTCATCGATCTGACTATTGGAAACCGTTCCGATCTCGGTGATAATACTGGGATCAACCTTGGTTCCGTTAACCATACAATAGGTTTTGCCGTCTGCAACAACTACCTTATCCACTGTTCCGGTCAAAGTGACTGCTTTCCCATCCTTATCAGTGCCCGGGTAGCTTACCTGCTGGCCGATCAAGCTGCTGGACTGCTGCATCATAATATTGGGGATAAGGGTATCGGTTATGACGCTCTTCAGGGATGTGAAACCGGCATTCATGTTCTGCATCTGCTCTAAAGCGCTAAAACTGGACATCTGAGAGATGAACTCCTTGTCATCCATCGGTTCCAGCGGATCCTGAGCTGCCAACTCCGTAATGAGAAGTTTCAGAAAATCGTCCTTGCCCAGAGAACTGGCACTGTTGGTTGAACTACTGGTAGTATTGGTAGCAGAAGTAGCTGACTGTAGCCAGGGTACGCTGCTGTAAGTAACATTGGTTGTCGCCATTCTAATCACCTCCTATACGATAAAATTCATACTTCCATCGGCTTGTACACCATAGACTTCGCTTGGAATGAATGCTGCTTCAACCAGTTGATCATCATTGGGCATCGAATAAGTACCGGCATCCAGGTTCGCGCTGTGCTGGTAACCGGGATTATCCGGTCGCTGCCACAACTCCTGCCGGCCTTCCTGGTAACCGCCGAAAGTACCCCCGCTATCCAGCTGGACATTGACCTCGGTCTTTTCGACCCTGATGCCCTGCGCTTCCAGGGACTGTCGCAATGAAGCCATGTTATTATCCAGTATCTGTTTGACCTGATGATTGTCCGTGGTAAAACGGGCGGTCAGAAGCCCGTCTTCTAAGGCGATCTTAATGGTCATCTTCCCCAAGAACTCCGGTTCCAACTGGATCTTCATCTCCGATGTATTTGCCTTAACCGTCAATTCGGCTTTTTGAACCACCTGGTCGATGATATTCTTGACATCCACCAGAGACTTACTGGATAAATCAGAGACCAATGTTTTATTGACTTCCCCGGCTGCTTTCACGTCTGCCGTCTGGGTCAATGCAAGAGTTTGCCCATTGTCGCTCTTGGGGTCAGAGCTCTTGGTCTCTACAGACTCCCGGTTCAGACGTACTGCCTGCAGGCGACCGCTCTCAAACTCCATGAGTTTTTTAAGCCCCGTACCACTGTTGTTATCCTTTTTATCTGCCGATTTTTCGGTTGGCTCACTATTCTTCCCCTCGGACTCTTCGATCTTCCCGGCCATTGCCTTTAGTACTTCGACAGCGATCTTCGAATTGGGTTTATCCGTGACGGACACTGCTGGAGCTTGATCATCCGTCGTTTTCCCCTCGGATCTGTCCTTGACTGAATCAGGATTCTCCGCTGATACAGGCACTGCGGAAGTATTAGATACCAACTCGACTTCCGGCTGAGATGCCTCACCGGACAAAGGCTGGACGGTATCCTGAGCAATCATATCATGCTTATCCGTTACTGGAATGGCCGATGCCAGAACAGCTTCGGTGACTGTATTGCTTGTCTCCTGTTCTGCAGAACTGTTAACATGCAATGATGGGTTGGCGAAGACTGACGGGGTCTGTACATCTTCGGGAGATCCGGCTTTATCAGTTGAAGTTTCGGTCCGTCTCACTTCGGCTTTCTTCTCCAGGCTTACAGTGAGTGTCTCTGCCGGTACCTTCTGTGTTTCACCAACAGGTATTACCGGAGTTGTCTGGATAGGTTGACTCTGGACCGAGCAGGCATCAGCTTCGGTCAATGGCACCTGGGATCCCACGGCTAATTCATTTTGAGGAACTGACTGCACCATTTCCGCAGAAGGATCAACCTCGACCTGGCTGACATTACCTGTGATTGTGGAATCGATTTTTATCCCAGGTTTATCACCAGAAGCAAGTGATAGCTCCATTTCCGGCTGCTGTGGGGCCGTTGGCGCAGCTATGCCTGCCAGAGACGCGATCCCTGCCGGAACTGGCAACGATACATCCGCCTGTGAACTTGCGGAGTCAGACGTCTGGTCGGTTATCTGGCTGCTGCTGCCCATTGTTTTGGCTCCATCATTGACCTGATGGTCATCTGGTGCCTGACTGGGATCTGTCTTCTGTATGGTATCGGATACTGTGCTCAGAATCACGGTATCACCATCTGGGGCTGCTGGTTCTTCTGCAGTCTTCGCCGGAACATTTGATGAACCGGGAGATTTTAGAAGAGCACTGCGATCCAGTTTACCCGATTTGCTTTCTCCCTGCCCATTACTGGACGAAGGCTGCCCATTGGTTTGATCCAACTGCCTGGTCTGCTTTTTCAGGCAATTTTTAAATAGATCGCGGTCGGATACCGTAGCGGCACCAGAGTACGAGTTGCGGCTGTTATCGGTTTCAACTGCCCTGGTTGCTGCTAGTATACTTGCACCTTGCAACTTTTCACCTCCTTTCTATGTAGATCCCCTTCTTTTTAAGGGGTCAGTGCCGGAAACCGCCTTTAAGCAGGCAATTTCCGCCGCTCACCCTTTATACTAAGGGCTGCTGCTGGTTACCAGCATCTTACGGGTAACTGAGGCTGCCTTATTGCGGTCCATATTTTGCAGGACCTCGGCCGCCGTATCGGGTTCCATTTCACCCAATATACCGATGACATCCTCATCCTTGAGTCGCCCGAGAATGTCAGCCGCATCCTTAACCTTCATCTCACCGAAGTACTGCGCGATATCTTTATAGGCTTGAGCTTTGTCTGTGCTGCTGGTACTGCTGTTTGCGTTCTGCAAAGACAGCAATTGCTGGGACACCTTATCCAGTTCCTCTTTAGCCTGATTTTGCGTTTGTTTGCTCGTTTTTAGTTGTCCCTGCAGGCTCTTCAGCTCACCCTGCAACTGTTCCAGTTCCTGTTCCTTCTGATCAACGCTCTTTTGCAATCTATCCTTTTCCTGGTTGGCTTTAAGCAAAGCCGGATCGACCTTCTCCTCTTCCTTGGGTGCAAAGTACTGTCCGACCACCGGAAGAGACGGCAAAAACCGGGGCGCCTCTAAAATCCCTGAACGCAGTAGGACATAGATCGCTCCGGCCATAACCAGTAATATCAAAATGATCAAAATGAGTGCCTTTAATACCTTCTTCATTGCTATCCCCTATTACTAGAATTTTCTTCCGGCCAGATTTCCACTGGTCTATTTTAATTCTTATGACTCCGGTAATGTCCTGTATTGGCAACCTCATCAATCAGCTTCTGCTCTTCCAACTGCAGTTCATGTAAGTAACGCATCCAGGCTTTTTCCTTTAGTCTCTCCATGGTCCGGGTTTCCTTCTTCTTTTCCAACAACTCCTGCCGACACTCTTCTACCCTTTGTTCAGCCTCAATCAACTTCAATTCCAGTTCTTGAATCGAAGCTGTCACTATCGGAATATATTCTTTTATTATCAGGATCCGTTCAAAGGGCTCCGATGACTGGATCAACATCCTGACCGAAGCATGCAAATCGGCCAAACGTTCCATCATCTCGGCCAACTCAACAGCTATTTGATCACGCACAAAGCTTGCACGCTGGAGTTCCTCCCGTGCAAGTTGTTCCTGCCGCAGTGCAATGGTCAATTTAGTCTGAAGCCTGAATTGAAAGGCCTTCATAACCTACCTCATCGGCGTACTGCCTGGTCCAGTTCGTTGACGGTATCAGCATATGTAAGTTCCTCATAGATACCCTGCCGCAAAAAACTATGACAGCTGTCGATCAACGATATCGATTCATCGATACGGGGATTCGATCCCTTTTTATAAGCACCGATATCGATCAGATCCCTGGCTTCCTCATAAGTAGCCAGCAAACTGCGAAACCGACTGGCACTTGCCATCTGTTCAGAAGCAACGACATCGATCATGACCCTGCTGATACTATTTAAAACGTCAATGGCCGGATACATGTTTTGCGCCGCCATACTTCGGCTAAGAGCAATATGGCCATCAACAATTCCTCTGACTGCATCGGTTACCGGTTCGTTCATGTCATCGCCTTCAACCAACACCGAATATAAACCGGTGATACTCCCGCGGTCTGAAGTTCCTGCTCGCTCCAACAACTTCGGCAACAGAGCAAATACTGACGGAGTATAACCCCTGGTCGCTGGCGGTTCCCCGATCGCCAGTCCTACCTCGCGTTGCGCCAAGGCAAACCTGGTAAGCGAATCCATCAGGAGCAATACATCCATGCCCTGATCTCTAAAATACTCGGCTACACTGGTAGCTACAAAAGCGCCCTTCAACCTTACCAAAGCGGGTTGGTCTGAAGTGGCGACAATTACCACCGATTTGGCCAGGCCATCTTCACCCAGGTCTCTTTCTAAAAACTCACGCACCTCACGGCCTCGTTCTCCCACCAATGCGATAACATTGATATCTGCCTCAGTGTTCCTGGCTATCATACCTATCAAAGTACTCTTGCCGACACCACTGCCAGCTAGTATGCCCATGCGCTGTCCTTTGCCCAGGGTTATAAGACCGTCAATAGCACGTACCCCAACCGGCAACACCTCGGTTATTCGCTTACGGGTCAGTGGATTGGGCGGAGTATTCATTACCGGATATGTCAGTTCTGATTTTATCCTACCTTTATTATCGATAATTTCACCTAAACCATTTAGGACTCTTCCTTGGAGTTCCATCCCAACCTGAACTCGCAAAGTACTGCCGGATGCCAGTAATTCGCTGCCCGGGCCGATTCCTTCGAGATTTCCCAGGGGCATTAATAAAATTTTTCTGTCCTTGAACCCGACGACTTCTGCAGGAATCATCTGATGGTCAGCATAATTGCTTTTTACATAGCACAATTCGCCCAGGCGTACTCTAGGACCGGTTGCCTCCAGGGTCAACCCGATGGCCTGAGAAATCTTGCCCTTTAGCTGGCACACCGGAGTTCTGGAGATAGCATCCATGTATTTTTCCATGGGCAGAAAACTCTGTTGTTCACTCATCTCCGCTCACTTCCCGCAAGGCCTGTTCAACACCACTTATCCTGGTTTCCAGTCTGGTATCTACTGAACCACCCTGACTCTCCAGAGAACACCCGCCGGGGGATACTCTGTTGTCAGCGCGAAAATCGAGGTTCACGTCGGAATTGCCGATGTCAAAAAAGGAATCGCTTTTGGTGATGGTAAGGATCCTTTCAAGATCCTGGGGGTTAACGTAAACTGTTATGTTATCTGGATGATCCAGAAAATCAATGGCTTCTCTCAGGACATTGACAATAAAATAGGGATTGGTGGTCAATTCGCTGGCAATGACCTTTTTGGCTATGGCTATTACCAGCCGCATCATATCTGCTTCGGAGGACCTCATCATTTGGATTTTGAGTTGGCGGGCTTCTTCGAGTAGTTCCTGGCTCTGCTGAAAAGCTGCCAGCCGGTCTGCTTCTATATCCTCTTCGGCTTTTTTTAAGCCTTCTTCATATCCTTGTTTCTGGTTGCTGGCCTTTAGTTCCGCGGCTTCAGTTTCTGACTGAGACCTTATCAGATCAGCTTGTTCCTGAGCATTGGCAATTATTGCTCTGGCTTCATCCCTGGCCTTCTGCAGCAAGTCAAGGACCATGGTTTCAGTCTCGTCAATTACTTTTTGGCTCTCAATTTTGAGCTGCTCCAGTTCCTGTCTTTCTAATTCCAGCTGGCTTGGCTGATCTGGCTCTTGCGGGGTTACAACATCAACTTCTTCTGTTGGTTCGGAGACCTCAACTTCAGGCTCAAAGGTCTGCAGCACCAAAGATTCGATTACGATAGGCTGCGATAATACCGCATCATCGTTTTTAATGATCCTAGACAATTACTTCATCTCCTCCACCGCGGGCAATGACTATTTCCCCTGTCTCCTCCAGGCGGCGGATGATATTAACAATACGCTGCTGAGCCTCTTCTACGTCACGTAACCTTACCGGGCCCATGAATTCGATATCTTCACGCAGCATATCGGAAGCTCGGCTGGACATGTTGCGGAATATCTTCTGGCCAACCTCGTTGCTGGCTCCCTTCAGGGCCAGGCCCAGGTCCTGAGATTCCACTTCACGCAGTACTCTTTGCACGGAGCGGTCGTCTATCATTACGATATCCTCGAATACAAACATCAGTTTCTTTATTTCTTCGGCAAGTTCCGGATCCTGTACCTCCAGGGCTTCCATAATGGTCTTCTCTGTTCCGCGGTCTACGCGATTGATGATCTCGACCACCGACTTTATTCCGCCGGCTGCAGTGAGCTCCTGGGGAACGATAGAGGAAAGCTTGCGTTCCAATACCTTCTCGACCTCTTTGATAACCTCCGGGGAGGTAGTATCCATAATGGCGATACGCTTGGCAACCTCTGCCTGTCTTTCCGGCGGCAGGGCTGATAGAATCAATGAAGACTTTTCCGGCTCCAAATAGGCCAGGATAAGAGCAATGGTCTGTGGATGCTCGGACTGGATGAAATTTATCAACTGAGATGGTTCGGTCTTGCGCATAAAATCGAAAGGCCGTACCTGCAAAGAAGCCGAGATCCGGCCGATTATTTCGGCGGTCTTCTGTTCGCCATAGGCTCTTTCGAGAACATCTTTAGCATAGCCAATACCGCCCTGACCGATGAATTTGCTGGCCAGACACATTTCATAGAATTCAAGGAAGATCTCATCCGCCTTGTCCATGGAGACCTGCCTTACATTGGCAATCTCCAGCGTCAATTGTTCTATTTCATCCTCGTTGAGGTGTTTGAACAACTTGGCTGATTTCTCCGGTCCAACAAATATTAGAAAATTTGCGGCCTTCTGCTTTCCAGATAGTCCTTTTTTTCTTGATTCAGTTGATGGATTTGCCATTGCCTCACCTCAAATCTTCGATAAGCCAGGTCTTAAGAACCTGAGCAGCATTTTCGGGATTGTCTTCGATCAGTTTGTCGATCTCCTGGCGGATCCGCTGCCGTTCTTTCTCCTCAGGCGTCATGTCTCTCTCGATAATCTCTTCAAGTGAAATCTCTTCTTCGGCGGTTTCTTCGAAAGCTTGTGCCTGCGCCTGTTCGAGAGCCAATTGTTCTGCCGCCTCACGTTCCTGTCTGTCTCTTCTCTGTTTCAGCAGCCAAATCAGGGCTATGATGATCAGAGCCAGGAAGATCAACAGCCATGGGGCTGCCGGCGAAGCCATAAACTTCTGGATAGTCCCCTGAGGAGTAGCTTCCGGAGCAGGCTTGGTATAGAAGTCTATAAAGGCTACCGAAATACTATCGGCAAGACGCACATTTTCATCCTGCCGATTCTCTCTGAGTCCGCAGGCAGTGGCTACCATACTGCGGACCTTATCTTCTTTCTTCTGTTGTGTGTCTCCCAGAGCGGCATTTTTTATTGCGGCATTATTGACAAAGACTGATACCGTCAAATAATCATATTTGACATCACCGATCTGGAAATCAGTGACCGTTTCGGTCTTGTTGAGGTCATAGTTGCGGGTTTTTTCACTTTTGTCATAGGTGGAGGTGCCACCTTCCGTAGTGGGTTGGGTATATTGAGGAATGTTGGTATCAGTACCTGGCACAGTGGCGTTGTTGGTTGTGGTCTCGGTCCCGGATTCTTTCTTTATGTTTTCACTTACTACAAATGGACCGTCGGGGTCATGAGTGTATTTCTCATCAAATTGTTCACGATCATTAAAGTTTAGTTCGGCATTTACCCGGACAACTGAGTTGTTCTTGCCCAGGGCTTTATCCAACATGGTCTGAATGGCTTCCTGTTTATCCTTTTCGAATTGCTTCTTCATAGCCAACTGGGTCCTGACGATCTCACTCACCGATTGTTGCTGATCCGTCTCATCCGGCATATCCTCGGACACCAAATTGCCATTTTGGTCAACAATTACAACATTCTCAGGAGCCAGCCTCTCCACGCTGTTAGCAACCAGGTTAATAATGGCCTGGACTTCCTTGGGTGTCAGCTTCTCATCCTCTTTAGTGTTGATGACTACTGACGCCTTGGGATCCTCTTGCTGTTCAGAAAACAATGATTCCTCCGGCAAGGCCAAATTCACCTTGGCGGCTTTTATCTTATCAAGGCTCTGGATAGTGCGGGCCAGTTCGCCTTGTAAAGCTCGTTGATATTTTACCTTTTTGTCAGTCTGGGTTTCTCCAAAATTGGTGGTTGAAAATAATTCGAATCCAGCTTCCCCGCTGGGAAGGTTTTCTGCAGCCAATTTCAGACGTGTGGAATCTTTAACATCCGGAGCTACCATAATGGTGGTTCCGTTATCCTGTAGCTCATAGGGGATCTTTAATTCATCCAGCTTAGCGGTGACTGCCGAGGCATCTTTCTGGTCAAGTTCGGTATATAAAACTTCATAGGGAACAGAAGTGTTACTGCGCAAGATCAAAAATATCACTGCTACGATCAAACCTACCACAATTGCAGAAAACAGTACCTTGCGGTTTAGGGAAAGCCCTTTCCACTTCTCCCCCGCTTGCTGGCCTGACTGCCGAGCTCTTTCCAACCAAGTCTCCATATAGCAATAACTCCCCAAATAAACTACATCTGAATCCGCATGATCTCCTGATAGGCTTCTAGGATCTTATCTCTAACCTGAATAGTGAGTTGCAGCGCGAGGTTGGCCTTTTCATAAGCGATTACCGTATTATGTAGATATTCCTCATCACCCAATGCCAGTCTTTGACCGCTGGCAGCTGCTTCCTTCTGAAGATCATCAACCTCTTGTAAGGCACCTTTTAAGTATGAAAAAAAACTCTCACCTGTTTCGGCTTTCTGAGAGGTATTGTCGGTAAGTACCTGAGAATCGATATTTGCCACTTTTAACCCCAGGTTACTGATGTCGCCAGCCTTCATTTACCTTTACCCCTCCTATCTTCCAATTTCTAAAGCCTTACCAGCCATGGCCTTGGCAGCCTCAATAACTTTAGCATTAGCCTCATAGGACCTCGTGGCCGAGATCATATTGGTCATTTCTTCGACTATGTTGACATTGGGATAGTTTACATAACCCTCGGCATCTGCATCGGCATGACTGGGGTCATAGACCTTCCGAAAAGGGGATTCTTCTTCAGATATCTCTCTGATTTCTTTGACTCTAACACCATATCCGGTTGCAGCTACTTTCTGTTGTTCCTTTAGCAGGTTGGCAAACTTGCTGATAACAGGATTGCGGCTAGCTTTTTGGTTTTCTATGTCATTGCGGGCTTCAAAAACGACGACTTGCCGGCGGTAAGGTCCAATGCCATTCGCTCTTCTGGTGGTCTCGACATTTGCCATGTTGCTGGATATCGTATCCATCCTTAATCTCTGCGCCGTCATGCCTGAAGCGCTTATGTCCATACTGTCAAGGAAACGCACCTGATTACCCCCTTCCCGTTATTGCCAATCTCAACAGGGTCAGTTCTTCACCCATACTCTGTGACACCGCGTCATACATGATCTTGTTTTTAGCCAATTTAGCTGATTCAACATCGATATCTACATTGTTTTCATCATTGCGATAAGACAAATCTTCCATAACCCTGATTTCAGGCACAGCAACACCGGCCGATTCTTCTACCAGAGGAAAATGGCGGTTGTCATTTACCTTTAATTTTGCTTTACTGGTGGAATCACTCTGAAGGGCCTTTTTCAGGTTTTCCTCAAATATAACTTCTCTTCTTTTGAATTTGGGTGTATCTACATTCGCTATGTTGTCGGCGATAACCTCGTTTCTAAGAGCGGCTACATCCATAGATTTGTTCAACATCCATTGCGTAGGAGAACTAAAAAGTTTTTCCAGCATGCAATCACCCCCGGGGTTCTTTTACCCATCAGTAATTCTTCTACTTAAGTTGACGATTTCCTGCATTGGATGAAAATTTTTTTGTTTATTTTGTAGATTTTTACAAAATGGCTGACTATTTAACCCCAGTCAGCCATTGTTGGATTTTTCTCAATATCGCCTATTCAATTAGGCTTTTTCAGTTCGGCAAAGAGGTAGTCATTGAGTACTCGAATATAAGTCCCTTTCATACCCAGGGAGCGGGATTCGATTACCCCGGCACTTTCAAACTTTCTCAAGGCGCTTACTATTACCGACCGGGTTATTCCGACCTTATCAGCAATACGGCTGGCAACCAACAGCCCTTCTTTGCCATTAAGTTCTGCCATAATATGCTCGATGGCTTCTTTTTCCGAATAGGACAGAGTAGCCAGTGCTATCTGAACAGAAGCCTTTTTGCGCGCTTCCTCCTCGACCCGCTCCGAACGCATACGCATGATTTCGTTGGCTACAACTATTGCTCCGTACTCCGCCAGTACTGTATCTTCATCGCAGAATTCCCGTCCCTCCCGCATCAGAATCAGGGTACCTATCCGCCTGGCTCCCCCAAATACCGGGCTGATAGACCATATATGCCGGGAACAGTCACAGCTTACATTGTTAGGGTTGAAAACGCATTTCCTTCCCTCTTCCAGTACTATATTGGTCTTAGTCTCCTGCAGATTCAGCAACTCCTGGTTAAAACTCTCCGGAAAACGCTCAGCGTGGTTCATCAGGAGTTCGATCTCGTTGCAGGTAGCATTGGGCATAAAGGCATAGCCTCCTATCTGCCCTCTCCGTCCCACAATGAATACACTGCACTCAAGGTTCTGGGACAGAACTTCGGCAATCTCCATGAAGTTTACCGGATTACCCCCAATTTTCTGGAGAATCTTGTTGATTGCCCTGGACTTTTCCAATAGTGTTTTGCTCATTGTTTTCCCCCCATGCCTCTATAATATATATCGACTCAAGTCCTCATCCGCTACAATCTGATTTAATTTTTTTCCCACATACTCAGCATCAATTTCTATTACCTGCCCCTTCATGTCCGCTGCATTGAACATGAGCTCCTCCAGGACCTTCTCCATAACCGTGTGCAGCCGTCGGGCTCCGATGTTCTCGGTCCGGGCATTTACTTCGTAGGCGATCCTGGCCAGTTCATCAACGGCCTCTTCCGTGAAGGTAGTGCGGACATCCTCTGTCCCCAACAGGGCTGAATACTGTTTGATCAGGGAATTATAGGGTTCCACCAGAATTCGTTTCAGATCTTCCCGGGTCAAGGCCTCCAGTTCTACCCGAATAGGAAAGCGTCCCTGCAACTCTGGAATAAGATCCGACGGTTTACTGATATGAAAAGCCCCAGCGGCGATGAATAAAACATGATCGGTCTTTACCGGGCCATATTTGGTGACTACCGTTGAACCCTCAACAATAGGCAGGATGTCCCGCTGGACACCGCCCCGGGAGACATCAGGACCATATGAGCTCTCTTTTCCGGCTATCTTGTCTATTTCATCCAGAAAGATAATACCGTCTTCTTCTACCCGTTTGATCGCTTCCCGGTATACCTCATCCAGATCGATCAGGCGCTGGGCTTCTTCGTGACCTAGTATCTTTCTGGCTTCTTCCACAGTCAGCTTACGCTTTTTCTTGCTCTTGGGAACCAGATTTCCTAACATATCCTGTATGTTGATCCCCATTTCCTCCACTCCGGAACCGGATATGATCTCCATAAAAGAAGTGTTTCTCTCTTCCACCTCTATCTCGATCAATTCGTTTTCCAATTCCATGCGAGCAAGTTTCTGGCGTAGGATCTCGCGTTTCTCTTCAATTACTTTATTTCTGGCCTCGTGGTCGGCATCACTTTCCTGCTCGTCCCCGCCCTGGCCAAGTAAAAAATCGAGCGGGTTGCGGTTATTACGAGATTTCTTTCGGGGCATCGGCATCAGATAATCAATGACACGCTCATCAGCCAATTGCCGCCCCTTGTCAGCAACCTCCTCTAACTTCTCCTGTTTGACCATACGTATCGAAGTTTCCACCAGGTCGCGGATCATGGAATCTACATCCCGACCCACGTAACCGACTTCAGTAAACTTACTCGCCTCCACTTTTATAAAGGGCGCTTTGACCATACGGGCCAGTCGCCGGGCAATTTCAGTCTTGCCCACACCAGTGGCGCCGATCATGATTATGTTCTTGGGATAAATCTCTTCCTGCAGCTCTGATGGCAGTCTCTTACGGCGATACCGGTTACGTAGAGCAATAGCGACCGCCTTCTTGGCCTCCTGTTGTCCAACTATATATTTATCAAGTTCTTCGACGATCTCACGTGGTGTAAGATTATGCAATCTCAAACGCTCCTTAAAGTTTTATTCAAAGACTGACACAGCAACCTTAATCGCACTCATTAGGTTCATCGTTGACCCAGGGTGATTTTGCACAGATGGACACAGATGAAAGATCTATCTGTTATTACCATAGATTCATAACTAATTGCAAAACAATCTCAGGCTATCTCAAGAGTTTTTCTAATATGGTATTGATCCGCACTTAACCACAACCTGTGTTAATCCGTTCACATTTGTGTAAATCTGTGGTCAATTCCCACCGTTACTCTACTACTTCGACCGAGATATTCCCGTTGGTGTAGATGCAGATCTCGGCGGCTATTTTTAATGCCTCAGCCGCTATATCCCTGGCATCCATATCAGTAAATCTGGCCAGGGCACGGGCAGCCGCCAGAGCATAAGAGCCACCTGACCCAATGGCTGTTATTCCGTCATCAGGTTCTATCAATTCACCGTTTCCCGAGATAATGAACATTTTTTCCCGATCCGCCACGATAAGCAGGGCTTCCAGCTTGCGAAGGACCCGGTCAGACCGCCACTCCTTGGCGATATCTACTGCAGCCCGCGTAAGATTGCCGCCTGCCTGCTTTAGTTTCTCTTCGAATTTGGCAAAGAGGGTAAAGGCATCGGCAACTGCTCCCGCAAAACCGGCAATTACCTGACCATCATATAGTCTTCTGATCTTGCAGGCGTTGCTTTTCATTATGGTGTTCTGACCGAATGTAACCTGCCCATCTCCGGCGATCGCGGTCATGGTTCCTCTTTTTACGGCAACAATAGTGGTTGCTTCAAACATCAGTTACCTCCGTGGGTGTGTTTCATTGTAAATGGTTTTTAGATTATCCCTGGTCAGGTGGGTATATATTTGAGTCGTAGATAGTTTAATATGCCCCAGTAGTTCCTGTACTGAGCGAAGATCAGCTCCGTTGTTAAGCATATGGGTAGCAAAAGAATGCCGAAGGGTATGCGGACTTATCGATTGGGTTGCCGCTATTTCCTCCATATATTTATTAATAATATTCCTAATACTGCGTGTAGAGATGCGTTGACCCGATTTGTTCAAAAAAATGGCCTGATTTGACAGGCTGGCTTTCCCTGCTAAAACCGGGCGGCCCTGACTAATATAGTTTTGCAGAGCCTGTCTGGCTTGCTTACCAATGGGTACTATT
>JBLMZJ010000157.1:0-4928 GCA_050258735.1 Deltaproteobacteria bacterium
TCAGCTTTATAATGAATTTCGTGAATTCTTCCCAGAAAATGCAGTGGAATATTTTATCAGTTATTATGACTATTATCAGCCAGAGGCGTATGTGCCCCAGACGGATACCTATATTGAAAAAGACTCATCCATTAATGATGAGATTGATAAACTCAGGCATTCAGCCACTTCTTCCCTGACCGAACGTCGGGATGTAATTATTGTAGCCAGTGTTTCCTGCATCTATGGACTGGGTTCACCGGAAGAATACCGGGAAATGGTCATCAGTCTGCGCCCGGGAATGACGTTGGCCCGAGACGCCCTGTTAAAGCGCCTGGTGGAAAATCAGTATGAACGCAATGAAATGGACTTTCATCGTGGTACCTTCCGGGCTCGCGGCGATGTGGTTGAGGTTTTTCCTATTGGCAAGAGCGAAAGCGCCCTGCGGATCGAATTCTTTGGTGATGAGATTGAACGTATTTTGGAGTTTTCCCCGTTGACCGGGGAAATTACCGGCAAAAGAACCCATGTTTCTATATATCCGGCTTCCCATTATATCGCCAGCCGCGAGCATATGCTGGAGGCTACCGTTCGGATTGAACAGGAAATGGATCAGGAACTGGCGGCCATGACCGCGGCAGGCAAATTATTGGAAGCCCAGCGCCTGGGGCAGCGGACTCGCTTCGATCTGGAAATGATGCGGGAAATCGGTTTCTGCAAAGGGATCGAAAATTATTCCCGTTATATAACCGGGCGGCAGCCGGGAGAACCTCCCTTTACGCTGATCGATTTCTTTCCCCAAGACTTTATCATCTTTATCGATGAATCGCATATGACCATTCCCCAGATTGGAGCCATGTATGAGGGAGATCGTTCCCGCAAACAAAACCTGGTTGAGTATGGTTTTCGTCTGCCATCGGCGCTCGATAACCGGCCGCTGACTTTTACCGAATTTGAGCAGCGGGTTAATCAGGCAGTTCTGGTAAGTGCGACCCCGGGTAATTATGAAATGCAGCATTCAGCTCAGGTGGTAGAGCAGATTATTCGCCCGACCGGACTGGTTGACCCTCAGATCGAGGTTCGTCCCACTGCCGGGCAGATTGATGATCTGATGGCGGAAATACAGGACCGGGTAGGCCGGGGGCATCGGGTGCTGGTTACCACCCTGACCAAGCGTATGGCCGAGGACCTTACCGAGTACCTGGGTGAAACCGGCATTAAAGTACGTTATATGCATTCAGATATTGATGCGCTGGATCGGATGGAAATACTGCGTTCACTGCGGCTGGGAGAATTTGATGTCCTGGTGGGGATTAATTTACTGCGCGAGGGCCTGGACCTGCCAGAGGTCTCGTTAGTAGCTATTCTCGATGCCGATAAAGAAGGATTCCTGCGTTCGGAGCGTTCCCTGATTCAGACTATTGGCCGGGCTGCTCGTAACCTTGAGGGGAAGGTAGTCATGTATGCTGATACCATAACCCCCAGCATGCGTCGGGCGATCGACGAGACTGACCGGCGCCGGGAGATCCAGGAACAGTATAATCGTGAGCATAATATCGAGCCCCGTTCTATTATCAAAGAGGTTCAGGGGCGCATCGAGGCTACTCTGGTAGCGGAGGAAGGCAATGTTTACTCATCACTCTTTACCGGCATGAGTCATACCGAACAGGGACGGATTATTGCTGATTTGGAAAATGAGATGCGGGCTGCAGCCGAGCAGCTTGATTTTGAAAAGGCGGCTCGTGTCCGCGATATGTTACAGGAAATCACCGGCGAACGCCCGACCGCCACCCGGCAGAAAAAGAAACGTCGTTCTTCCCGCCGCTAAAAATTAAATGAGGATTAAATTACCAGCGAAACATTTCTGAAAATAATACCAAAACCGTCAGTTGTTTTACTGAAAAAACTAATTTGCTCGAATAAATGCCTAATTGCAGGCGCTTGGCGTTTTCAAACATTTGTTCGCATCACTGGACAACATGCGGTAAAATAGTAATGAATTACAAGCGGACATGAGTAATGTCCGCTTGGTCATTTTTGAAGAATACAGACTAACCACAGGACAGGGTGAAGAAATTGAAGGATCAGATCATTATAAAAGGAGCTCGGCAGCATAATCTCAAGAATTTGGATTTAACACTGCCGCGCAACCAGTTGATTATATTCACCGGCGTATCAGGCTCCGGCAAGTCCAGCCTGGCTTTTGACACCATCTATGCTGAAGGTCAGCGGCGGTACGTCGAGTCGCTGTCTACTTACGCCCGACAGTTTTTGGGGCAGATGGATAAACCCGATGTTGATTACATTGAAGGGCTCTCACCTTCGATTTCTATTGACCAGAAGGCTACCTCCAACAATCCGCGCTCGACGGTCGGAACGGTGACCGAGGTTTATGATTACCTGAGGCTGCTGTTTGCCCGGGTAGGCCATCCCCATTGCCCGCGTTGCGGACGCCCGATTGAGCGGCAGACTGTTGATCAGATTGTCGATCAGGTCTTGAGCATGGAGGAAGGCACCAAAATAAAGGTGCTGGCGCCAGTGATTAAGGGGAAAAAGGGCGAACATGCCAAGCTGATGGCCGGTTTGTTCCGAGACGGCTTTTCCCGGCTGCTGGTCGATGATAATGAATATACCGCCGATGAAGAAATAACCCTGGACAAGAATTTAAAGCATGATATCTCCGTGGTGGTTGACCGGTTGGTGATTAAGGACACCATTCGCGGCCGCCTGGCAGAAGCTATTGAGATGGCATTTGAATTGGCGCAGGGGGTAGCTCAAATTCAGGTACTGGGCGACGGCGAAGAGCTGCGGGTGTATTCCCGAGATTTTGCCTGTGTGGAATGTGGTTTTTCCCTGCCCGAACTTTCACCGCGCCTGTTTTCCTTCAATAATCCCTACGGGGCCTGTACGGCCTGTGGCGGATTGGGTTTTAAAATGGAGATCGATTCCAGTCTGGTGTTAGATGGGGGTAAGAGTCTGGACGAGGGTGCAGTTCGTCCCTGGGCCAGTAACTGGATGGGGTACTATCAGACTATCATGCAGGCATTTTGCCAGCACCATCATATTCCGATGGATAAGCCGGTGACCAAGCTGACCTCGCGTCAGCGTGAACTGATTCTGCATGGAAATGGCGAGGAACGCCTGCCGATCGTCTATCAGAATCAGGATGGAGATACCCGCCACTTCAACGCTCACTATGAAGGGATAGTCAATAACCTCTACCGGCGTTATGGTGAGACTTCATCGGATATGATCCGTGATGATATCGAGAAGTATATGACCCAGATTCCCTGCTCGGCCTGCGGGGGGAAACGTCTTAAGCCCGAGGTACTGGCGGTTACAGTTGGCGATCTAGCTATTGATCAGGTTACCGGAATGTCGGTCCGGGCGGCACTGGAATTCTTTAAGGAGCTGCAGCTTTCCGAGAAGGAGCAGCTGATTGCTCGTCAGGTAATAAAGGAGATCAACGCTCGCTTGGGCTTTCTGTCTGATGTGGGCCTTGATTATCTGACCCTGGATCGGGCTGCCGGTACGCTTTCCGGTGGTGAGGCACAGCGGATTCGTCTGGCTACTCAGGTAGGCTCCAGTCTGGTGGGGGTGCTGTATGTGCTCGATGAACCGAGTATAGGGCTGCATCCGCGCGATAACAATCGCTTAATCAATACCTTGACCCGCCTGCGTGACCTCGGCAATACCGTAATTGTTGTCGAACACGATGAGGAGACCATTCGGACTGGTGACTACATCGTGGATATTGGCCCGGGTGCCGGGGTCAACGGCGGTCAGGTCATAGCCCAGGGAACTTTGACAGATATCATAAAGAAGCCGGGCTCTCTGACCGGGCAATACCTGTCAGGAGTTCGGCGCATTGATGTCCCTGCTGAACGCCGTTCCGGGAACGGAAGTGCCATTGTCATCCGGGGTGCCAAAGAGAATAACCTTAAGGGTATCAATGTTAACATTCCGCTGGGGACCTTCACCTGTGTTACCGGAGTCTCCGGCTCGGGTAAGAGTACCCTGGTCGAAGACATTCTATATAAGGCACTTTCTCAGCATTACTACGGCAGTAAGGAAAGACCAGGTCATCATAAAGATATTCAGGGTCTGGACCTGCTGGATAAAGTAATCAATATTGACCAATCACCGATTGGCCGGACCCCGCGTTCGAATCCAGCCACTTATACCGGTGCCTTCGATAGTATCCGCGAGCTTTTTTCCAATACTCCTGAGGCCCGTATACGCGGATACAAACCGGGACGCTTCAGCTTCAACGTCCGGGGCGGGCGCTGTGAGTCCTGTGCTGGTGACGGTATTATCAAGATTGAAATGCACTTTTTACCGGATGTCTATGTCCCCTGCGAAGTCTGTAAAGGCAAGCGTTATAACCGGGAGACCCTGGAGGTCAAATATAAGGGCAAGAATATCTCGGAAGTGCTGGCGATGACGGTGGAGGAAGCAGCGGAATTCTTTGAGCCCCATCCCAAGATTTACCGCAAGCTCAAAGTGCTTCAGGATGTGGGACTGGGCTATATCACCCTGGGGCAGCCGGCGCCTACGCTATCAGGCGGTGAGGCCCAGCGGGTCAAGCTGGCTACTGAGCTGTCCAAACGGTCGACCGGACGCACCTTTTATATTCTGGACGAGCCTACTACCGGACTGCACATGGAGGATATACGCCACCTTCTGGGGGTGCTGCAGCGGCTGGTGGATGCCGGCAATACGGTATTGGTGATCGAACACAATCTCGATGTTATCAAATGTGCGGATCATGTAATCGACCTGGGGCCCGAAGGCGGCGAAGAGGGCGGATTTGTTGTTGCCGCCGGTACTCCGGAAAAAGTGGCGGCAACCCGGAAATCCTATACCGGCCGCTTCCTGGCCCCCTTACTGCATTCACAAAAATGAGAATCGGTGCCAGGCACCAATTCTCATTTTTTCTAGGATTGGTT
>JBLMZJ010000158.1:0-4007 GCA_050258735.1 Deltaproteobacteria bacterium
TGCTGAACACGGCGCCGAAAAGGAACTGGCCGAAGCCATTGCCGAGGAACTTGGGCAGGTCATTGCCCACTACAGTTGCCAGGTTGGCACCGAAGCCGATATAAACACCAGCCAGGATACCCAGGATAAACAGTTTGCCCAGGGACAGGGTTGATTTCTTTTCACTAATACCACATGCTACACCCGCTATTTCGGGAGGTCCAAAACAATTCATTCTCTCCTCTTCCTTTCAAGTTCAAATCTTTTCGACTCTTGCCGCCGATACCTTGTATTCAGGGATGCCGGCTACCGGGTCCAGGGACTCTGGAGCCGCGTTGGTCAACCTATTGGCCGCAGCTTCCGCAAAATGGAAGAAAGTGAATATCACATCTTCCTCTAAGGCTGCACTCAATCGAGCCTTGACTTCAATGCTGCCCCGGCGGGTGATTACCCGCACTTTTTCACCGTCGCTGATGTCCATACGGGCAGCTGTAGCCGGATTGATCTGTACCTCGTTTTCGGGTTGGATGGCATCCAGGGCCACCGCCCGGCGGGTCATGGTGCCGGTATGGTAGTGATACAGGCTCCGTCCCGTGGTCAGGATCAATGGGTACTCAGCATCGGGCAGTTCCGCAGCAGCCTTGAAATCTATGGCATGGAACAACCCAAGTCCCCGGTTGAACTTCTCGCGGTGCAGTACCGGAGTACCGGGATGGTCTGCCGTCGGGCAGGGCCAATGCAATCCGCGTCCTTCCAGGCGAGCATAACTCATGCCGGCATACGAAGGAGTTACGGTTTTGATCTCTTCGAAGATATCCTCCGGCGAGGAATAGCTCATCGGATAACCCAGGCGGTTGGAAAGTTCGCAGATGATCTGCCAGTCCGGGCGGGCATCCCCGCGCGGATTGATGGCTTTCCGCACTCTTTGCACCCTACGCTCGGTGTTGCTGAAGGTACCGTCCTTCTCAGCGAAACTGACACCCGGGAAGACCACATCAGCCAGACGAGCAGTCTCTGTAAGGAAGATATCCTGGACCATCAGGAAATCAACCTTTTCAAGGGCTTCCTCTACGTGCTGCAGGTCAGGGTCGCTGACCATCGGGTTTTCACCTATGACGATAAGACCCTTCAGGTGACCATGATGGGCTTCATTGATCGCCTTGGTCAGAGTCATTCCATTATTGGGTGACAACTTGACTCCCCAGGCCTTTTCAAATTTTTCCCGGGCCGCATCGTCGGTAACCTTTGCATAAGCCGGATAGCTTACTGGCAGAGCTCCCATATCGCAGGCGCCCTGGACATTGTTCTGGCCGCGCAGGGGGTTGACCCCGGTGCCTTCCTTGCCCAGATTACCGGTAAGCAGTGCCAGGTTGCAGATGGTTTTTACATTGTCGGTTCCGGTGCTATGCTGGGTGAGACCCATGGCATAACAGATGGATGCCGCTTCGGATTCGGCATACAGCCGAGCCGCCCGTTTGATGTCTTCCGCTGGCACGCCGGTGATCTTTTCTACCGATTCCGGTGTGTAGGAAGCCACCACTGCAGCCATTTCTTCATAGCCTTCCGTCCGTGCTGCTACGAAATCCTTGTCCAAGAGCCCTTCGTTGATGATGACATTCATCATCCCGTTGACAAGGGCTACATCGGTACCAGGTTTAAACTGCATATAAACGTCGGCCATCTCCGCCAGCTCTATGCGGCGGGGATCGGCTACGATCAATTTAGCTCCGTTTTTGCGGATATTGCTCTTGATCTTATAACCGATCAGTGGATGATTCTCCGTGGTATTGGTTCCAATCAGGAAAACTAGTTTGGCGTCATTCTGCAACTCGTTGATAGAGTTGGTCATCGCGCCACTCCCAAATGCTGCCCCCAGACCGGCGACAGTAACGGAGTGTCAGAGACGGGCGCAGTGATCGACATTGTTGCTGCCGATTACTGCTCTCATCAGCTTCTGGGCCAGGTAATTCTCCTCATTGGTCATACGAGCTGAAGAGAACATAGCCAGCGAATCTGGTCCATGCTGCCCTTTGATTTCCTTGATACGATTAGCAGCAAAGTCCAGGGCTTCATCCCAGCTGGCCGGCCTTAATTCGCCGTTTTCGCGGATCAATGGTGTGGTCAGGCGCTCAGGGGACATGACGAAATCCCAGCCAAAACGTCCCTTTACGCATAAGGCGCCCCGGTTGACCGGGCTGACTGCCTCATCGCGGAAGGAGGTCACACCAACCACCTGGTCGTCTTTAACGTTCAGTGCGAAGGTACATCCCGTACCGCAGTAGGTACAGGTGGTCATGACCTTCTCTACCTGATAGGGCTTGCCCTTGCGGGCGGAAACCTTGCTGGTCAAGGCCCCTACCGGGCATACCATGACACATTGTCCGCAGAATACACAGGGCGAATCCTGCAAAACGCCATTAAAAGCGGTGGCAATGCGGGCGTGATGGCCCCGGTCCTCCAGATTGATAGCCTGGGCACCGGTTATTTCTTCGCAAGCCCGGACACAACGGGTACACATGATGCACTTGTCATAGTCCCGTTCGATGAAGGGATTAGCATCTTCGATGTGAAAATGCGGACCCTCCCCGGCAAAGCGAGAAACTTTCACGCCATAGCGATAACAATACTCCTGCAGCTTGCAGTCGCCATCGCTTTCACAAGCGTAGCACTCAGGTTTATGACGGGCCAACAGGAGTTCCAGTATTACTTTGCGGGCTTCGACCACATCCGGGCTTTCTGTTTCTATCACCATTCCGTTCTCGGCTGGTGTCACACAGGCAGCCAGCAGGTTGCGACGCCCTTTGGCTTCTACAACGCACATACGGCACGAACCGGCCAGCCTTAATTCCGGGTCATAACACAAGGTGGGAATATCGGCCCCGGTTGCCCGGCAGGCTTCCAGCAGCATGGTGCCCGGCGCTACCTGAATCTCCTTACCATTAATAGTCAGGTTTATCATTTTTCATCCTCCTTTCTTCGCCGGCTTAAAGCACCTTGCGCATATATTCATGTCGGAAATGCCGAAGCGTACTGTCAATAGGAATAGGAGCCGCCTGCCCCAGACCGCACAAGGCAGCCTTTTGCATCACTTTGGAAAGCAGTGACAGATTGTCCATGTCGGCTTCACTGCCTTTCCCCGAGTTCAAACGGTCCATTATCTCACGGCAGCGATAGGTACCTTCCCGGCAGGGATTGCACTTACCGCAGGATTCATGTTCAAAGAATTTGGCGATGCGGGCTACCACATCAACGATATCCCGGGTCTCGTCCATGACCAGGACAGCTCCTGAACCCAGGGCAGCACCGATAACCCCCATGGAATCGAAGTCGATAGGGGTATCCAGCTGATGCTCGGGTATAAAGGCACCGGAAGTACCGCCCACTTGTACCGCCTTGAACTTCTTTCCGCCGCGCATGCCGCCGCCAAGTTCAAAGATAACTTCCCGCAGTGTCATATCGGTGGGCACTTCAAACCAGGTACGGTTTACCACATCACCGGTCAGGGTCACGACCTTGGTGCCGGGATATTTAGCGGCACCGATACCGGCAAACCACTTGGCACCGTTGACCAGGATATACGGCAGGCAGGCAAAGGTTTCTACATTGTTGACTACGGTAGGAGCCTGCCACAATCCCTCTACTCCCGGGAAGGGCGGCTTGAACCGGGGCTCGCCGCGGTGGCCTTCGATAGACTCTATGAGTGCGGTCTCCTCACCGCATACATAAGCACCGGCACCCATGCGGACTTCGATATCAAAATCTTCTAAAACGCCACTGGCTTTAGCACTGGCGATCGCTTTTTTCAAAAGCTCCACCACGCTGGGATATTCCCCGCGGCAATAGATGTACCCTTGTTTTGATCCGATCGCAATACCGCAGATGGCCATACCTTCGATCAAGGCCTGGGCGTTCTTCTCACAGATGATCCGGTCTTTGTAAGTTCCTGGTTCGCCCTCATCCAGATTGCAAACCACATACTTGACCGGAGCTGCCTGTGGTACAAAACTCCATTTCATCCCGGCATTGAA
>JBLMZJ010000159.1:0-4758 GCA_050258735.1 Deltaproteobacteria bacterium
GGTCCACTACGGCAATACAACACCCCGGGATCAAAGATACCCCCAGCCGGAGCACAAGCCCCAGGAGCTAATGAAGGATCGATCAGTCTTCTGATGATGTGGTCAACTTTAAGCGGCCCGATAACAATCGGGTCGCTCTGTCTTTGATATTGCTTGGATATCTGCTTTTGAAAATCAGTAAATGGCCAGATACCATTCAATGATCTGATAGCCCCACATCAGGGCAATGAAGGTAGCCAGAACTATGAAAGGACCAAACGGTATGGAGGATCCTCGGGAGGTCTTTTTTAACAGCAGCAAGAAGATCCCAACCAGGCCGGCAATTATGATGGCGAGAAACAAAGTCACGATAGTAAGTCTCCAGCCCAGGAAGAGCCCAATGGGGATCATTAGTTTTATATCGCCGCCGCCCATTGCTTCATCGGTCCTGAAAATGATTGAGCCGATTATTGCTACGATCAAAAGTGATCCAGAACCGATCAGGGCACCCAGCAATGGATTCCACCAAATGCTGTCACCGTAAACAGTCAGCGGCATAAACAGGTTATATATTGCCGTCAGACCGGCGAGACATGATGCGAAGACGACCAGCCTGTCCGGTATGATCAAATGATCTAAATCGATGAAGAATACTACGATCATCGTGGCCATCATAATTGCATAAAAGGCAAAGGAAAGGCTTAACCCATATCTTATATACAGGAGCAGAAAAACCATACCGGTCAGCAGTTCGACCAATGGATATCGTATCGGGATGTTGGTTTTGCAGTACCGACAACGACCGCGCAACAAAACATAACTTACTACTGGAATAAGGTCCGAAGCTGCGAGTCGCTGTCCGCATTCAGTACAATGGGATGGCGGGAACGCAATAGATTCCCCGTGCGGTATCCGATAGATACAGACATTGAGAAATGACCCGATAACCAATCCAATTATCGTTACAAGCAACTCAATCATAAGGACCTCGCCAAGTCATTTTTTGGTGGAGCTTGGATAAAGCTTATCATTGATGCCGCTCACAATCAACGAGGTTTTAGGTAAAAACAGGCAGAGAATATCCCTGCCTGCCGAGCATTTTATTTATACCATTCATAAAGATTGGAAACGGGAATATTATTATATTCTATGGATTCCCCCCCGGGAGACATTTTTACTATCATATGCGGGCTGCTGCCTTCAAATCATGTTTTTATCAAGCATCTATCGTCGGCACTAACGCAAGTTCTTCTCTTGAACACAGGCCCTTTTCCAGGGCATTTTGCCGCAGGATCAGATAAAGTTCGGCATTGGTGGCATTAACATATGGAAATACGAACAGTACACCGATCAGGAGGGCCAGGATGCCGAGGATCATCCATCCGATAAATGACAGATCCAATACAAAAATGCCCCATTTGTGACCATTGGTCATACGAGTACTCAGTTGAAGCGCTCTCTTATAACCGATATTAGGGTTATCAGCCAGGATATAGGGCACCATACGGTAAGCATAGGTTGCGATTATACCTGGGATTATCAGCAGCAGATACCAGAGGAAGTTCATTAAACCGCGCCAGAACATTGATTTGATTATATCAAGATACCTTTCCTTATTAAAGATGTATCCCAAATAGTTCATATCATATTTGTATTGCTCAGCTTCAATAAAGTATTTTCTCCCGCCAACTTCCAGGGGATAACCTAAGAAGATCCTGAATGCAATTACTATAATAAAGATAAGACATGCAGCAACAACAACAAAGGCGATAATTTCAGGCGTAAACATATCACCGCTGGTTCCCCCGGGAAGTCCCGAAGAAGACGGTGAGCTCGAACCGCCGCCGCCGTTGAAACCGCTTCGGCCATTCCCGCCCGCGATAGCTATCACCAGACTGACCAGGAAAGCCTTCCAGTAACTGCCGCGCAGGTTCTCCCAGGCTTTGGACTTGATATCCTTTCTAGTCCACATTTTTATGCCCCTTTCATTTTTTATCGACCATTAATACCTATGTTCAATCTGCATGACATAGCCCTTCAAAATACTCGCAGGCCCTTTCATCAGTCCACAGTCTATATTGATATTCGACCGGCAAACTATCATTTGAGTGTCTATACGGATGTCTACTACACTGGCACAGGTAATTTTTATCTCTTTTTATGTTGCCACCATCCATATAAAACTGCATTTCCGTGTAACTTATCAGGGGCAATGATGATTAGTGAAGACGGAGCGGTTATTATCAGGTTACTTTCATTGGTGGATACTTTTAACGTGAAGACCCTCTATTTGAGTCCTTGGCTTACTGGTATCCGACTGAAAACATTATTACAGCCTAAATGACATCGCCTTCATAATAAGAAGCAGGATAATATCATGTCGCCTCCGAGATGTTTTATGTCGTAACAAACATATTCGAACGGATTAACCAGCATTTAGTAATAATATACTCCTCCTTACTAATGCCAGCAATAAATTACCTGTTATTTCCCCAGAGTTCGATATAGTTTTTGGAATGTTCTCTTTTGTTCGGGTTTTTTAGCATACATGAGGTTATCGGCTTCACGAAATACTTCGCTCATCGTTTTATCAGGGGATGATTTGTAGGCATGTCCGATAGAGAGACTGATGGGATATTGGGGGGGGGCCTGATTATACTGTTCTATAGCAACACTCAACCCCTTGACCGAATCTTCCAGGCTGTCGTTCCGGCAATCCTTGATCAAGATAGTGAATTCATCGCCGCCGATCCTTGAAACTATCTCGCCCTGGTCAAAACAATCTTTCAGCACTTCCGCACAGGCCTTTAAAAGATGATCCCCTGCTTCGTGTCCGAGGTTGTCATTGATAGTTTTCAAGCCGTCAACATCACATACGATGAGACCTATGTCATATCCAGCGGAGTTGTCTATTTCCCTCATCTCCTGCTCGAAGGCGAAACGGTTCAACACTCCAGTCAGAGGATCATGTACACTGATATATCGCAGCGACTCTTCTGCCAGCTTGCGGCGGGTTATGTCGATATCCGTCCCATCAATCCGGGCGATATATCCATGGGCATCATTGGCGAAATGGGCGCGCCGGGTCAGCCAGTGTTTCTCACCATTGGGAAGTACCATAGGGTATTCAACTTCAAACCACCCTTGCTGTAAAAGGGTATTAAAATTCTCGACCAGGATAGAATGGCTAGTTTTTAAGAGCTGATAACCATTATGTGCATCTTCATATATCTGGGGTAGGCTGTAGCCATATACATTTTCTGCAGAAGGACTTATGTATAACAATTCGAAATTGTCAGGGGTGACCGACCATATTACGTCTTGGACCGAGTTAAGTATACTGTCTAATTGCATTTGTCTTTCCATTAGATCCAGTTCAGTACTTTTTTGTATGCTGATATCAAGAATAAGTCCCTCAATTGAGAGCAGTCGCCCATGCTCATCAAGTATAGGGACAGCCATATCATTTAACCATTTTATCTGGCCTTGGCCGGATACGATGCGATACTGGTGTATCTCCGCTTCAAGTTTATGCATAACAAAACTGCGTGATTCCCTGTAACACGAGAGATCTTCCGGATGTATCAGGCTGGTCCAGGAAAGATCGCCGCTAAGGAAATCTTCTTCTTCATATCCGGATATTGCAGCGACCGCACCCAGGTAATAATTAGCCGAACCATCTGGCTTAAGTGAATAAGCCACAAGATTGAGTGCCTGAAGATAATCGGCACGCTCCCTGATGCCTTTGGCTTGAATTGTCTTCAGACGGTTCAATTCATTTTTAAGGCGCTCATTTTCCATCTGAAGTTCTTTGACTTGTTCAATTGAGGCTTGTTTTTTCAACGACTCGGACATGATAACACCCCTTAACTACCATTTGTTCGGGGCAGTAGTTTGCTCAGTTCACGCTCACTCAAAACCTCGACCGGAATTACTGTTGTCATCTGTGATAGATCGATCTCGTACGGTTGTTTGACCCTGCGCATATATGCATCAACTACGATCCTTATTACCGGGCGCTGAGGATTTAGAGAGTTGTTTTGCGAAACGATGCCTATTTCTCCAGTATTCAATTTTATGAACGATCCAACCGGATAAGTAGCGATATTGGCAACCACCGCAGTAACTATTTTGGGGTCAAAATAGATGCCTGACATATGCTTGAGCAGCTTAATAGCCTGATTGACCTGGTATGGCGGTCGATTGGGCCGATCAGTCATGAGGTTGTCATACGTGTTGGCGACTGCCACAATACGTGCATATTCATGAATATCATTTCCCGTCAGGTGCCGGGGATATCCTTTCCCATCCCACCGCTCATGATGCTGATAAGATACATGAGCTGATAATAAAGAAATATCCGGGTATTGCTTGACGATCTGATAACCGATTTCCGGGTGCCTGCATAGTTCAGCATATTCTTCTTCGCTGAGATTCCCCACTCGCTTAACAATATCAGGCTCGATCTTGGATTTGCCGATATCATGAAGCAATGCCCCGATGCCAAGCTCTTTTAGGCGGCTTTCATTGTAACCCAGAGTGACACCTGTCATGATGGACAAGGTACAGACACTGACCAGGTGATAGAAGATCACATTATCCAGTGTTGCGATATCGGTAATAGTCATCAGAACATTATTGTTGTCCAGTATCTCATCCAAGATATTGTTGACGACCTTACGCAGGGCAACAGTGTTAAGTTTCCGATCCTGCTGCAGGTTGCTGAAAGACTTTTTTACCAGTTTCACTGTGGTGATCCTGGTTTCCTCTGATATGATG